>CADCLI010000093.1:0-4615 GCA_902802285.1 uncultured Bacteroidales bacterium | reverse complement strand
GAGCATAAGCATCAGGGAGTGGCCGCACTCAACATAACCAATCCCTCCCGCGTGCAGCAGATGCACCGCGACTATCTGGAGGCCGGAGCGCAATACATAACCTGCAACTCTTTTGAGCTTAACCCCGCCAAATGGCAGTCCAAGGAGTTCACATGGCAGCAGATAGCCGATGCGGCCATACAGAACGCCCGCACCGCCGTAGGTGACCGCGCTATGGTTATGTTCGATGTATCCACATCGGGCCAGCTCATGGAACCCGTAGGCCAGTTCACCTTTGAGCAGGCGTATGACAACTACCGCCAGGTTGCAGAATATACATGTGACCGCGTTGACGGTTACCTGCTGGAGACATTCAGTGACCTCTACGAGCTGCGTGCCGCCATACTGGCCATACGCGATGTATGCAGCAAGCCCATATTCGCCACCATGACATTCGATGAGCAGGCCCGCACGCTTACAGGCTCCACACCTGAGATTGTGGCCCTGACTCTTTCATCGCTCGGAGTAGATGCGCTTGGAGTGAACTGCTCCACCAACCCCGCAGGCGTGATTGAAGTGGTCCGCCGCATGAAACCGTTCGCCACCTGCCCCATCCTGGCCCAGCCCAACAAAGGCCTGCCAGAGATGCGTGGAGGTGAGGTGGTCTACAACTGGACCGATGAGCAGTTTGCCGCTGCCGCCAAGGACCTCATTGCGGCCGGCGCCTCCATCATAGGCGGCTGCTGCGGATCATCGCCATCCACTATCAAGGCCATATCTGTCTATAAGGGACAGCCCGCACCGGAGATTTCAAAACCGGACTGCACATATATCTGCTCATCCACCATACTGCTCAAGCTTGACAAAGGTCTGATATGCGGTGAGCGACTCAACCCCACCGGCAAGAAAAAGCTCAAGGCCGCACTTGCCGAAGGCAACTTTGAGTACCTCCAGCACGAGGCACTTGCCCAGAAGGATGCCGGGGCCGATTTCCTGGACCTTAACTGCGGCGTACCCAACTCCGATGAAAAGGCGCTTCTGTGCCAAGCGGTACGTAAGGTTCAGGAGGTATGCGACCTGCCGTTGCAGCTTGACTCGTCAAACCCCGAGGCTATATCGGCCGCCATACGTCTGTACAACGGTGTGCCCATGATCAACTCGGTCAACGGAGCCCGGGAGTCAATGTCACGCCTGCTGCCCATCATAGCCCGTTATCAGGCTCCTTCTGTAACTCTGCCGCTTGATGAACGCGGCGTACCGGAAAGCTGCGAGGGCCGCATTGAGATAGCCCACCGCATCATCCGGGAGGCAGAAAGTATGGGAATTGACCGCCGCCTGCTGGTATTTGACGGTCTGGTTATGGCCATATCGTCCAACCCGCAGTACGGCAAGATTACAATAGACACCCTTGCCGCTCTCAAGAAACTGGGGGTTCTCACCACAATCGGCCTTTCCAACGTATCATTCGGACTTCCGGAGCGTGGCACACTGAACCGCAACTTCCTGGCTATGGCGTTCATGAACGGTCTGGATATGCCCATCATGAACCCGCTTGACCGCGAGACAGTAGCCACCGTGCGTGCATCGATGGCGCTCACCGGCAATGACCCCGGTTGCGCTGGATTCATATACTTCAACACCCAGGCATCCGATGAGCAGGTTGCAGATAACCTCTACAACGCTGTCGCGCAAGGTCTTAAGGACCGCGTAAAGGAATGCATAGAGCGTGAGATGCCGGATCTTGGCAAGGACCGCATAATAAACGAGGTTCTCATTCCGGCACTTGGTGAAGTAGGTGCCCGTTTTGCCCGCAACGAGGTGTTCATGCCCCAGCTTATACGTTCGGCCGAAGCTGCCAAGCTGGCCTTTGCCGTCATATCCGAGCAGTTCGGCACCAAGGGTGATGACGAGCCGTCAAAGGGTCACATGATCATTGCCACCGTCAAGGGCGATGTCCATGACATAGGCAAGAACATAGTAAAGGTTGTGGTGCAGAGTCACGGATTCAGCGTTACGGACCTAGGCAAGGATGTTCCCAAGGAGACCGTACTTGAGGCAGCTGTAAATGAAAAGCCGAATGCCGTAGGACTAAGCGCACTCATGACCACCACCGTTGATTCCATGAAGGAGACCATCGAGTATCTGCGCGCCAACGGCATAACAAGCCCCATCATAGTGGGCGGCGCAGTGATGACCCCTGATATAGCATCGGCCATAGGTGCAACCTACTATTCAAAAGATGCGTTGGAAACGGCACATCTCATGCAGGAAATCTGTGGTGCAAAATGACCAGGGATAAGCTTTGGAACGCCAATTACATAAAGATATGGGCCACCAACTTCCTGGTCCATTTCTCTTTTATGCTCATTGTTCCGCTGCTGCCACTATACCTTAGCGAGACATTCGGTGCCACCAAGGATACCATAGGAATGGTGCTTACCGGCTATACCATCATGGCACTGGTTATCCGTCCGTTCAGCGGCTATATGGTGGACAATTTTCCGCGCAAGACGGTACTGGTGGTTTGCGGTGCTCTCTTTTTCAGCATATTCGTTGGCTATATAGTAGCAGGTTCACTGGCTGCATTCGCCATATTCCGCACCCTGCACGGCGCTCCTTTCGGGGCCACCACCGTTGCGGCCAGCACTGTGGCCATTGATGTTGTACCCTCTTCCCGCCGCGGCGAGGCCATAGGTTACTACGGTCTGAGCAACAACCTGGCAATGGCACTTGGACCTGCCATTGCAATCGTACTTCTGGGCGCCTTCGGCGGCAGTTACAAGGCGCTTTTCTGGGTTTCGCTTGCCGCATCGTTCATCGGTCTTATTCTGGAACTCTCCATACGCCTGCCCAAGCGTGACTTTGTTACGGAAAAGAAAGTGCTCTCACTGGACCGTTTCTTCCTGCTTCACGGCTGGCGTGAGGCTATTGGCATTGCATGTTTTGCTTTCAGTTACGGAGTGCTCTCCACTTACGTGGCCATTTACGGCAAGGAGGAACTGGGAATTACCGGTGGAACGGGACTTTTCTTCGGTCTCTGCGCCGCCGGACTCATACTCTCACGACTTACCGGCGCTCATGCCCTGCGTGAGAACAAGGTTTCACGCAACGCCACAATGGGCGTATCGGTCAGCATATTCGGCTACCTGCTGTTTGCCGCCATGCACAATCCTATCGGCTATTACGGCGCCGCTCTGATAATAGGCTTGGGCAACGGCCACATGTACCCAGCTTTCCAGACCATGTTCATCAACCTGGCCGAGCACTCGCAGCGCGGCACCGCAAACTCATCCATCCTGACCTCCTGGGATGCCGGCGTAGGCTTGGGCGTACTCATAGGTGGCCTGTTTTCCGAATACTTCGGTTACCACAGCGCCTTCTGGGCCGCCTGGGCAGTCAACCTATTCGGACTCATCTTCTACTTCACCTCCATCCGCCGCCACTTTGAGTCCAACAAGCTCCGCTGACAAAAAGTGACGCAAAGGGGTCGTTTAACTTTGCGTCATTCATATGTTTTCACGATCGGGAATGAGACGGCGGACAGCCTTGTAATATATAAGAATGCGAGCCAGCCTGTCAATACTGCGTTCTTTTTCCATACGCCGTAAAGATAACACTTATTATTGTAACATTTTTTGCATCTTTGCAGTCAGTAAGGATTTTTTATAGGACAAATATATGGCTATCGGTAAATGGATTGGAGGTTTTTTGGGGTTGCTTAACGGAGGACCTCTGGGGGCTCTTGCCGGGTTTGCCCTTGGTTCACTGTTTGACACACTCACTTCAAGAAACGTCCAACCGACACATATTCCGGATGACGATAGCCACAGGACAACCGAATCTGAAGGTCAGCGCAATGGTTTCCTGTTCTCGCTGATGGTCTTGTCGGCCGATGTCATTCAAGCGGACGGACGCATTATGCACAGTGAAATGGAATGCCTACGCAACTTCCTGCGGAACCAGTTCGGCAGTCAGGCAGTTACGGAGGGCGAGCAGATAATCCGCCGACTGTTTGAGCGCAGGAAACAGATGGGTGAAACCTGGTGGCGCAGTCAGATTGACGCATGCTGCCGTCAGATAGCCCAGGTTATGACCGTAGGGCAGCGTCTGCAGCTTGTTTCATATTTAGTCCTGCTGGCCAAGGCCGACGGCACCGTCAGCCCGGACGAGATTCAGGCCATTAAGAACGATGCCGCAAACATGGACATAGACCCCGCCAATGTTGATCAGATGACAGGTCTGGGAGGCAAGACACTTGATGATGCCTATAAGGTGCTGGGCATTACCCCGGATGCCACCGATGATGAAGTACGCACAGCCTACCGTCAGATGGCGCTCAAGCATCACCCGGACCGTGTGGCAACATTAGGTGAGGACGTCCGAAAGGCCGCCGAAAAGAAGTTCCAGGAGATAAACGATGCTAAGGATCGTATCTACAAGGCACGCGGCATTAAGAAGTGACGCAAAGGGGTCGTTTCACTTTGCGTCATTTCAGAACCCAGTTGTTATAGAGATCCTCGATTGAATAGTATGTGGCGTTATCTGACGGGATGTATAGGCCGTCTCCCGGTAATGAGTTCAACTCTGTCTTGGCATTCTCTTTCAGTATTTCATCATTTATTGACTCCCAGGCATA
>CADCLI010000092.1 GCA_902802285.1 uncultured Bacteroidales bacterium | reverse complement strand
ACTGCGTTATCTGGAATAATGTGTACACTATGGACCGACTGGACCTGCGCAGCGGCGTATCACTCCAGCAGTTCAAGGGCAACCACTTCGGTTACCTGCCCTATATCAAGGACGATGCACTGAATGCGTACGTTACAGCCAACGGTCTGAACAAATACTATGATTCCGATGCCGTCAAGAACGACCTGAGCGCCTACATCAAGGCAGGATTCAATATCACAGAGAGCCTGCACGCCTTTGCCGATGCCCAGTACCGTCACGTAGGATACACAACTGACGGCTACAACGACCGTTATTATGTAAATGCCAACGGCACCACCTCAAAGCACAACCTTGACATTGATAAAAAATACAACTTCATCAACGCCAAAGCCGGTCTGACCTGGATCAAAGGCGGTCACAAGATCCACGCACTCGCAGCCACCGCAGGCCGTGAGCCCGAGCGCAACAACTTTACCGACAACGGTACCTACCCCGCTCCCAACCCCGAGTACATGATTGACTACGAGGCCGGTTACGGTTATTCAGGCAGCATCTGGAACGCCGGATTCAACCTCTACTACATGGACTACAAGGACCAGTTCGTACAGACCGGTGCCGTGAGCGACATAGGCGAGGCACTTACCACCAACATCAAGTCTTCATACCGCACAGGCATAGAACTGACCGCCGCCGTACAGCCCCTCAAGTGGCTGTCACTGGAAGGTAACGCCGCCCTGAGCGAGAACTGCCTGAATGACTTTGACGAGGTAATTGAGGACTGGCGTGACAAGTATGCGGCCGATGACCCCAAAATGGAGCAGTACAAACAGGATTACCACATTGACGGCAACGGCGACAAACTGCGCACCATACCCCACAAGGGCAAGACCGCACTGGCATTCTCACCGTCAGTCATACTGAACGGATTCGTTAACTTCAGTTTCGGTCAATTCAAGGCCACCTGGCACACCGGCTACGTAAGCCGCCAGTATCTGGACAACAGCCAGAACACAGACCGTTCACTGCCCGCCTACTCTCTCTCGGATCTCTCGTTCTCATATACAGTGCCCATGAAAAAAGTATTCAAGAGCATCGTGATAGGTGCAGACCTGAACAATGTACTCAACGCCCGCGTTGCAACAAGCGGATGGGTTTACTCGGCAGTCGATGAGAAGGACGGTTTCACGCCCGATAACCGTTACTATCAGATAGGATTCATACCCACCGCACCTTTCAGCGCGCTGGCACACTTAACCCTAAAATTCTAAAAGATAATGTTATCCGATATCTGGTCATATATAGCCGGGCAGTTTACCGGCATGGATTTCTGGGCAACGATCCAGACTGTAGGACTCATCCTGAGTTTCATCTACCTGTGGCTTGAGTTCCATCAGAAACCGCTGATGTGGATAATCAGCGCAATGTGCTCAATGATCTATGCCAGCGTATACTTCCACAGCAAGATATATGCCGATATGGGATTCAGCTGTTTCAATATCTGCATGTGCGTTTACGGTTTTATAAAATGGCTCCATGGTGACCGTAAACGCGCATCGCAGGATATTGTTTACCGCCATTTCCGTGGCATGGAGTTCCTGGCGGTACTTGGAGTTTCGGCCATTATCTGGGGTGCGATATTCTGCATCCTCAGGTTCCTTACAGACTCTCCCGTTCCAGTTCTCGATGCCCTGACCACCATGCTCAACATCGTGGGCACCTGGGTGCTTGCACAGAAAATCATCGAAGTCTGGGGCATCTGGTTCCTGGTCAACCTCATATCAATCTACATCTACAGCAAGCGCGGCCTGCACCTTACCACCATCCTGCTCTACAGCTTCTACCTGGGTGCATCGGTCTACGGTTACATCAAGTGGCGGGTAAAAGGCAAATTGTTGAAAACTTTCTGACGGCCGGTAGCATTCAACCCGCTCTATCTGAGTACCTTTGGTTTCCAGAATTAAAGCAAGCATCATTATGCAGCCTTATCTGGAAAATACTTACCTGCAGCCTGCAGGGCATCACAAAGGGACTGACATCTATCGCCTGGAGGGCGGAAATTTCAGCAACAGGTACTTTATTATCAGCAATCAGGGCACACGCCATCTGCTGGCATCACCCGAGGTCATAGGCTATGACTCCTATCTGGCCATGTGCGGCGCCACCGGCGATATGCTGGGCTGGCTCAGGCAGCAGAATGCCATCGGTGACGAGGCCGATATCATGACCATCCTGCGCGGCGGCCTGAACTATCCCCTTGAAGAGTGCTGCTACCGTAACGGCATCCGCATCAACAACATGGACTTTGTATCCTGCGAGCGCGTTATCCGCAACAACCAGATAACCGGTCTGGACATCCGGTACACCAAGCTGCGCGCCCCCAAGGACATCACCCTGATGATAGGCGATATCATAGCATCGGGTGAGACACTGGCACGCTGTATCCGCTACATCATAGCCGAGTTCAAGCGTCTGGGAGGCAGCATCCGCCGCATGGTGTTCTTTACCATCGGAGGTACCCGCGCCATTGAGCTTTTTGAGGAGCTCACCCCGGAATTCCGTTTCCACTGGCCTGAGTTTGAGGGCATTACCTGCATATTCTACGAGGGTATTTTCTCAGCCTACCAGGACAAGGGCGTAACCGGAATAAGCTGGCCACAGATAGATTTCTTCTGGAAGGACGGAGTAATATCACCTGAATTCCGCCGTTATGTCCTGTCCGATGACGACGCCCTGTTTGAAAAGTGTATCATCTACGACGGAGGCGCCCGCCGATATGAGATACCTGACCACTTCCACGAGGTGACCGAATACTGGGAGGATATAAAGAAGGTGGCCGACAACTTTACTTTCAAGGATTTCCTGGACGAGAAACTGGGCTACCCCACTCCCGTTGGTTTTGACGATTGGCTCAGGCTCAACCACTATCAGAAACTGGACGGCAAGCAGATGAATGAACTCTACATATTTGAGAGGGAGTTTGCCAGCAGGTCTGAGGACCTCTCAATCCGCCAGATTGCAGACCGCCGTCTAAGTGAATTCAGGACAGCATTGAAATCATACTCAAAATAAAACATATGGCTAATAACATCAACGATGCGGATTTTACATCCGGAAGAGTAACTAAAGAGGGACGCAAGAGCAACCTCAGTATGTTTATGGTAATGCTGGGATTCACATTCTTCTCGGCAAGCATGTGGGCCGGCCAGAATCTGGCGGCAGGCCTTGACTTTGCAGGATTCATCGGAGCAATCATCCTGGGCGGCATCATCCTGGGTGCTTACACCGGAACACTTGGCTACATCGGAGCCGAGACAGGTCTCACACTTGATATGCTGGCACACCGCAGTTTCGGCCGCAAAGGCAGCTGGCTGCCCAGCGCAATGATAAGCTTCACGCAGATGGGCTGGTTCGGCGTAGGTCTGGCCATGTTCGCCATTCCCGTGGCACAGGAGCTGTTCGGACTTGATGTCACACCGGACCACATGCCCCCGCTGGGTTATATCCTGGTCGTGATTGCCGGTATCCTGATGACCGCCAGCGCATACTTCGGAATCAAGAGCCTTACCATAATCAGCTACATCGCCGTTCCTCTGGTCGGTATCCTGGGTACGGTTGCCATGATCATGGCTATTCATCGCGGTGACGCCACACTCATTGAGCAGTTTGCCAAGTCAAATGACGGCTCGCTCACCATCATCGCCGGCGCCGGTCTGGTTATAGGAAGCTTTGTATCGGGCGGCACAGCAACACCCAACTTCGCCCGTTTCAGCAAGAACGGCAAGATTGGTTTCTGGGTAACCGTAGTGGCTTTCTTCCTGGGCAACTCGCTGATGTTCTTCTTTGGTGCCGTATCCAGCATCTACGTGGGCGGCAACGATATCTTTGAGGTGATGCTCAACCTGGGCCTGTTCTGGTTTGCAGTGATAGTGCTGGGATTCAACATCTGGACAACCAATGACAACGCACTTTATTCATCAGGTCTGGGCCTGTCCAACATTTTCGGATTCTCCAAGAAGACCATGGTGCTTGTGGCCGGTATCATCGGCACAATCACAGCCGTATGGCTCTACTGGAATTTCTGCGGCTGGCTCAACGTGCTCAACTGCACCCTGCCTCCCATCGGTGCTATCCTTATAATCAGTTACTTTATGAACCGTAATGATTATCAGTCCGATAATGTAAAGATTGATACGGTAAACTGGGCTGCAGTCATCGGCGTTGTCCTGGGAGCAGTTGTAGCCAACCTTCTGCACTGGGGTATAGCCTCAATCAACGGTATGGTTGTGGCTGTCATCTGCTATCTCATCAGACATGCCCTGAAGAAATAACACCAATGGAGTCCGTTTGGCACTTTTTTAGTACCTTCGCGGCAAATAATCCTAAACTAAGACTGAATATGAAAAAAACATTATTCTTACTGGCAGCCCTTCTGCCTCTGAGCCTGTCGGCACAGGATGAAGAGGGCTGGTCACACGATGGCCTGACAGGATTCAACCTGTCGCAAACCTCTTTCACCAACTGGAGTGAAGGTGGTGAGAACACAGTTGCTGACAATGTTTATCTCAACTACTCACTCAATTACAAGAAAGGCAAGTTGTCATGGACCAATGACCTCGGCGCCAACTACGGCCAGAACTTCACCGATGACAACGGATGGCGCAAAAGTCTTGACAACATCAACCTTGCTTCCAAATTCGGTCATCAGATAACCGAAAAGCTTTACTATGCTGCACTCCTGGACTTCAAGTCACAGTTTGCCGATGGCTACAAGTACAGCAATGACTCAAAGGAACTGACATCAAAACTGCTCACTCCGTCTTATCTGAACCTCTCCGTAGGTCTTGACTACAAGCCAAACAGCCATATAGCAGTTTACTACTCACCTGTAGCCGGTAAACTCACCATGGTAACCGATACGCTGTTCTCAACACGCTACGGCATAGATGCAGGCAAGTATGTAAAACCGCAGTTGGGTTCCATATTCAAGGTAAACGCCAACTACAAGTTCTTTGAGGACAGGCTCACATTAAAGTCAGCCCTTGACCTGTTCACCGCTTACGATGACACATTCGGCATGGTTGATGTAAACTGGGACATGCTGATAGGCTACAATCTGACCAAGCTGCTCACACTTACATTCCAGTCAACCCTTAAGTATGATGACGACATCAAGACTAAGGATGATGACGGAAACATCCATGGTGCCAAGGTCCAGTTCAAGCAGATGATTGGTCTGGGTTTAAGCTATAAGTTCTAAACCATCTTACGGTCAGGACGATGTGGTTGGCATTCGCGCTTGTATCGGCCCTGTTTCTGGGTCTTTATGACGTAGCCAAGAAGCAATCGCTCAAGGAGAACGCGGTCATTCCGGTTCTCTGGTTCAACACACTGTTCTGCTCACTCCTGATGCTGCCGTTCACGCTCCTGTCGGCCACGACGGGACTGCTGGACGGCAGCATCTTTTATGTCCCCACTGCCGGCTGGGAGCTGCACCGCCTGCTCATGCTCAAGGCGTTCATAGTGCTGGGTTCCTGGATTTTCGGCTACTTTGGCATGAAACACCTGCCCATCACCCTCTTCGGGCCGATAAACGCCACGCGCCCCATCATAGTGCTGCTGGGCGGCCTGCTGCTCTTTGGCGAGCGCCTTAACCTGTACCAGTGGATAGGCGTGATCATAGCCGTCATATCATTCTACATGCTCAGCGTGAGCGGCAGGAAGGAGGGAATCAGCTTCACTCACAACAAATGGGTGTTCTGCGTAATCATGGCCACCATCCTTGGAGCCGTAAGCGCCCTGTTTGACAAATACCTGCTGGGCCGGTTCAACAACATGTTCGTCCAGGCCTGGAGCAACTTCTACCAACTGGCCCTGATGACGGTCATCCTCTTCACTATGTGGTGGCCCACCCGCCACAAGACCACCCCATTCCAATGGAAGTGGCCCATCATCTTCATAGCCGTATTCCTGACCCTGGCCGATTACGCCTACTTTGTCTCCCTGGCCCAAAGCGCCTCCATGGTCTCCATAGTCTCCATGATCCGCCGCTCCAGCGTAATCGTCAGCTTCCTCTGCGGAGCCCTCCTATTCCACGAAAAGAACCTGCGGAGCAAAGTCATCGACCTTCTGCTCGTTCTGCTGGGCCTCTTCTTCCTGCTTATCGGTTCTCTGCAATAAAACAGTACAATTGGGGTCAGACCCCTTTTGCACGTGCTTAACTTTTCAACTGTCGCATACCTACCATGCGCAAAAGGGGTCAGACCCCAATTGTACTGCCGCGCACCCGGAATCCCCTCCTCTTTCTGCCTGCCTTCCACCAAAATGGCCATACTCTGCGTATAAAAATGGCCAAACCGTGCGTTATACGCTCTGTAGGGCCATTTCTCTGCAAGTATGGCTCTGAAATTGGCCAAAAACGCCATAATCCGTGCCAAACTTGCAAAAAAGCCCCTTAAAACCCACACTTCCTGCAAGTATGGCCCCAAAGCGCGCAAATGTTCCCGTTTGCAGGAGCGGGACTAAGGGTAACCGGGAGCGTCAGTGCAGGGCCGTTAAGCGAAATGCCCTGGAGGATCCCGTTAAGAACGGCGCTTGTTTGAGGCATGTTAGGCCCCGTAGGGGACTAAAAATGCCGAGTTCGCCGTTTAGGGTCCGGAAGGGTATGGAGTAGGCCCGGAACGTCGTCTCCCGGCTATCCT
>CADCLI010000091.1 GCA_902802285.1 uncultured Bacteroidales bacterium | reverse complement strand
CTTATTTTTTTTGTTATTACTTATTCGTTTGTTTTTGTGTGAACCCGTTTTCTTGCGGCTTCCGAATATAAGAGTCAAAAACGGGGCGGAAGTTAAGTGAGAAGTTAATTATTTATCCTTCGTTAACATAATGCTTAACAAAACGGAGATTTTGAAAACATAGTTAACATAAAGAAAATCAGCGATAAACAAAATTTACCGCTGATTGTTCTATTAACTTTAAGTTGTTTATTTGTGAAGTTAAGCTTTTGGGTTGTGCTGCGCTTTCTGCAGCATTCACATGTAATAGTATATAAGGTGGCCGAAAGTTAAATTCAAAGGTTTACTTTACACTTGGCAGGTGTTGATTCGCGCTGAATACGATTGAGTGCAGTGACAACATAGATGTACTGAGTTGAGCCGTCGCGGAAGGGTAGGTTAAGGAATGAGCGTCGGGTAATGGCTACGATGTTGCGAGGGTCATCCAGATTGATTTGCTGGCCTTTCTCAAAACGGTATACCACGTACTGGATAGCTTTGTCCAATTCTTTCTTTGCCTTGGGAGCTGTCCAGAACAGTACCGGACCGTCTTTAGTCTCTACGCGCATGAGTTTGCGCACCTTGCCCGGAGTATTTGAAGGCAGATATGCGGCCAAAGGCTGAAGTGCCGGTGTGGTGTAGTATTCCGATGCAAGAACTGAACGGTAATCATCGGGATTATCGACTACTGACTTGGCGGGCCAGAAGCAGTTGCCCTGCAAACCTCCAAGTATGCGTTCCAGATTGAGCTTGTGACGCTGCTGGTTGCTTTCGGGATGGTTGGGGTCCTTGCCTGTGACAGTGCGTTCCACATCCTGTCCCAAATACATCAGACAGCCTCCTGCATGGTCAGACCACCATTTGGCCAGAATAGCGTAATCGGCCGCTTTGTAGCCTGTGTTCCAGTAAGTCTGAGGGATACAGTAGTCCATCCATCCCTTCTCTATCCAGTATAGGACATCGGCATATAGTCCGCTGTAGTTCTCAAAACCGGTTGTTTCGCTGCCCTGAGGGTACTCCGAAGATTTGTTACGGTATATGCCGAATGGTGAAATTCCGAATTTTACCCATGGTTTAATCTCCTTTACGGTGTGGTAGAGCTGCTCGACAAACAGGTTTACATTGTCTCTGCGCCAGTCATCCTTATCCTTGAATCCGCGCGGGTCTTTGCGGAATGAAGCGTCGTCCTGGAATTTCCGGTTGCCGTCAGGGTAGGGATAAAAGTAGTCGTCAATGTGGAATCCGTCAATATCATAACGCGTTACGATATCTGCTGCCACCTTACATATATAGTCACGGTTCTCTTTAAGAGCCGGGTCAAACAGTGCCAGGTCTCCGTATCTTATGATACGCTCGGGGTGGAGCTTGATCTGATGGTTGTCTGCAAATTCCGTGGTGGCTGCTGTCTTGGCGCGGAAAGGGTTAATCCAGGCGTGCAGTTCCATGCAACGGGAGTGGCACTGGTCAATCATGAACTGAAGCGGATCCCAGTCCTCATCAGGCGCTTCGCCCTGGAATCCGGTCAGGAATGCGCTCCAGGGCTCCAGGTCTGACTTATAGAGAGCGTCGGCCTCAACGCGTACCTGAAAGAGTATGGTGTTGATTCCGCAAGATGCCAATGAGTCAAGCTGGCGAGAGAGTTCTGTCTTGAGTTCGGCTGTGGGTATGCCTTCAAACTGATGGTTGACGGCCTGAATCCATGCTCCGCGGAACTCGCGCTTGGGCGCGGCGGCACTGCAAAGCAGCACCACCGACAGAGTCAGGAGCAGGAGAGCCAGTCTTTTCATTGTTTCTTGGGCAGACTGTTGTACTCTTCAAGTGCCTCGGCTAACAGTTTGAGCGCATCCTTAAGGTCATCTATGTTGAGCACGTAGGCCAGACGTACCTGGTCGCGTCCGTACTGCGGGTCGGAGTAGAAACCTGTACCCGGTGCCATCATGATGGTCTTGCCGTCACGGCGGAAATCGGTCAGGCACCATTTGCAGAACTTCTCGCAATCATCGATAGGCAGTTTTGCCGTGGTGTAGAATGCGCCCATGGGGATGGGTGAATATACTCCCGGTATCTTGTTAAGTCCGTCAATCAGGTATTTGCGGCGGGTTATGAACTCCTCGTATGTGTTGGTCATGTATTCACGCGGGGCCGATATCGATGCCTCGGCTATAATCTGACCGATAAGCGGCGGACAGAGACGTGCCTGGCAGAACTTCATTACGGCGTTGCGTACCTCCTGGTTCTTGGTTGCGATGGCTCCGATGCGGATTCCGCACTCGGAGTAACGTTTTGATACTGAGTCAATAAGGATTACGTGATCCTCAATGCCCTCCAGATGGCAGGCCGATATGTACGGTGAGCCTGTGTAGATGAACTCGCGGTAAACCTCATCCGAGAAAAGGTACAGGTCATACTTCTTGACCAGGTCTCGCAGCTGGAGCATCTCCTTGCGGGTGTACAGATAACCGGTGGGGTTGTTTGGGTTGCAGATGAGGATGCCCTTGGTGCGCTCGGTGATGAGTTCCTCGAACTTCTCTACCGGAGGCAGGGCGAATCCGTCCTCAATGGTTGACACGATAGGCTTGATTACGGCGCCGGCCGAAACTGCGAATGCCATGTAGTTGGCGTAGGCAGGCTCCGGAACTATAATCTCATCACCGGGGTTAAGGCAGGTCATAAACGCAAACAGAACCGCCTCGGATCCTCCGCTTGTTACGATGATGTCATCGGGTTCAAACTTGATCTGATACTGCTCGTAATAGTCGCACAGCTTCTTGCGCAGGCTCAGGAATCCCTGTGATGGGGTGTATTCCAGCACCTTGCGGTCAATCTTCTTGAGCGTGTCAAGGCCAATCTGCGGAGTGGGCAGGTCGGGCTGACCGATGTTAAGATGATAAACCTTGATGCCTTCGGCCTCAATTTTCTGTGCAATGCCTGACAGTTTGCGGATAGGCGAACTGGGCATTATCTCAGCGCGGTTGGAGATTTTCATTGTACTGAATGTGTTCTGTTTGCTTTATTTAAAGTGCGAAGATACAACAAACCGCGGGCTTAATACCCACGGTTTGCGTACTTTTTTATAAAAGGAGGGGATTAATGAATCCTCTTGCCCAGAATCAGGTTGTCGCCTGATGCATCGACAGTCCAGATCTCAGGCTTGCGTCCGGTGCCACCGTCGTGGTGAACCGAGTAGAGCAGCTGGCCTTCGAATGTCTTGAACAGCATGCCGTGACCGGAGTTGTCGCCTCTGAATGCCTTCTCCTCCTGAATCCACGGGCCCTTGATGCTGCCACTGGTGGACCATGCTATACCCTGTGCATAGCGGTTCTCTCCCCAACTTGACCAGAGCATACCCAAACGACCGGTCTCGGTGCGGAACATCTGCGGTCCGTCGGTTACCCAACCCGGCATCTTCATGCCGAATGTGGCCTCGCCGATTGAGTTCATCTCCTTGGACCATGCGGCCTCGGATGCACGGAAGATTGTGGTGGGTTCTGCAAGACGGTGTGTGAGGTCCTTTGACAGAGGCATGTATGCCATAGTTCCGTCAATGAGCTGTGTCCACTCATGTACGAATACCATGTATACAGTGTCATTCTCTTCATAAAGAGTACCGTCAATGATATCCCAGTCAACCGGACCAAGGCAGAATGTTGAGTCCTTGACAAGAGGCAGATACGGTCCGTCAACCTTGTCGGAAACCAGAAGCTGGGTCTGGTTCAGGGGCACGTTGTAACGGCGCGGAACCTGCTCGATGCAAACGCCATGGTTGTTCCATGTGCCTGCATAGTAGAACTTTCCGTTGAACTTATGAATCTCGGCTGCGGCCACGAAATTGCCCTGCATCCATGTGCCGGACAGGTTGATGACATTGTAGGGACCGGTCCACATCTCAAGGTCGGTACTCTTGTAGAGTGAACCGCCGGTGCCTGTGAGCCAGTATGTTTTGGTCTCCGGGTCCGGATAGATAAACGGATCACTCATGGAGAGCTCCTTAAGCGATACGGTACGGACTTTGGGCGCCGGACGCTGCATATTCATATTCATTGGCGGGCGCTGAGCCTGTCCCTGCGGACGCGGACGAGCTGTGGCGCCTGCGGGAGGAATCATGCCTCCAAAGTTTCTCTGACCGGGATTGGCAGGTGGGGCCTGCTCTCCGCGGGGTACATTCGGGATGACGGTTTTGGTGGCACACTCCTGACATTCATCGCCGGAACAACTGTTTTTGCTCTTGCATGAGATAATCAGCATTGCGCTGATTGCTAAGGCAATAGTAAGTCTGATTGTTTTCATTTGTGATAATTATGAGTTTAAAACATGAACCTTGTCTGATTACAAATATCACAATTATTTCTTTACAATCTTAACCGAATCAAAAAAATAGTTTATTTTTGCGCCATAAATAAAAGGACATTTATCAAATTGTTTTTATTATGAAAAAGGTATTTTCAATTCTTCTTGCTGCAACACTGGTTTTCTCAGTTGCAGGTTGTTCATCATGGTCAAAAACAGCTAACGGCGGACTTATCGGCGGCGGAGCAGGTGCTGCTATCGGTGCCGGTATCGGTGTCCTCCTGGGTGGAGATGCAGAGAGTGCAGCAATAGGTGCGGCTCTGGGCGCCGGTGTAGGCGGTGGAGCAGGTGCCATTATCGGTAACCGTATGGATAAGAAAGCTGAGGAGCTTGCAGCTCTTGAGGCAGCTAAGGTAGAAAAGATTGAGGATGTAAACGGTCTTGAGGGTATCAAGGTTACTTTTGACAGCGGCATCCTGTTCGGTTTCAACAGCACAAAACTCAGCGAAGAGTCAAAAGAGACCTTGGCCAAGTTTGCCGAGACAATGAAGGATATGGAGATGACAGACATCACCGTATATGGTCATACCGACAACGTTGGTACAGAGCAGGCCAATGAGAAGGTTTCAGCCAAGCGTGCCGAGGCTGTTGCCGATTATCTCAAGAAGTGCGGTATGAACAAGGATCGTCTCATCACCAGAGGTATGTCATTCACAATGCCGGTAGCCAGCAATGATACCGAGGAGGGTCGTGCTCAGAACCGTCGCGTAGAGATCTACATCACAGCCAATGAGGAGATGATCAAGGAGGCTGCCGCCCAGATCTGATCCTGATTAAGTTTAAATGATATAAGGTGCAGGGCATGTTTGTGTCCTGCACTTTTTATTTGCCGACAAATTGGTTTATCTTTGCGCTTAGAATATATATGAACCAAAAACAATTCCATTATGCTTAAGAGATTATTCATTGCAATCGCACTGTTTTCAGCCGTTGCCTGCGGTTCCCAGAATGGGACCAAATCACCAAAACCTGACAAGAATTTCTATATTTATCTTGCTTTTGGACAATCCAATATGGAGGGTAATGCCCGCATAGAGGATCAGGACCGTGAGGGTATCAGTGACCGTTGGCAGATGATGGCTGCCGTTGATTTTGAAAAGATGGGCCGAAAGAAAGGCGAATGGTATACTGCCGTTCCGCCCCTGTGCCGTGAGAATAACGGTCTTACACCGGTTGATTATTTCGGCAGGACAATGGTGGATAATCTCCCCGAGAAGATCAGGGTAGGTGTAGTTGTGGTAGCTGTAGGCGGATGTAAGATTGAGGCGTTCATGAAAGACCGCGCCCAGGAGTACGGCGACAATGCCGCAGCATGGATGAAGAACTGGATTGCCCCTTATGACAATAACTGCTACAAGCGTCTTGTGGAATGTGCCAAGGAGGCTCAGAAGTATGGTGTCATCAAGGGTTTCCTGATGCATCAGGGTGAGTCAAACATCAATGAAGAGGATTGGCCGGAGAAGGTTAAATATGTTTATGACTGTCTTATCGAGGATCTGGGGCTGAATGCCAAGGATGTACCTCTGCTGGCAGGTGAGGTGGTCAATGCCGATGTCCAGGGCCGAAGCGCTTCGATGAACGAGATAATAGCCAAGCTGCCCGAAACCCTTCCGAACTCATATGTGATTTCATCGGCAGGCGCCACTACAGGATTCGATCATCTGCATTTTGATGCAGCCGGCTATCGTGAAATGGGTCGTCGCTATGCTTACAAGATGCTTGAACTTCAGGGGGTTAAAATTAAAAAATGATCTCCTTAAGGTTGAAAATACAACTAATTTATTGAAAATCAGCTAATTGATGCCAGTGAGAATTATTAACTTTGTTTTGTTTGCTTTTAAATATTTTAAGTAACAACATATTGAAAAAGTACCGAACTTTGCGGTCGAAAACAAAGGATAATTCTCATAAGCATTAATTGGTTAGTAATTAGGTTAGTAATTAGGTTCGGACCCGAGAATTTGTGAAAATTGCAAGGCCCACTCCAAGGGGAAAAGGTCCCTGCGGAGGAAATTGAAAAAATTGAGTTCACGCGAGTGAATTCATTTTTTTTTCTCCCTATTGGGCAATGAGTTTGGCGATGGCATCCCTGTATGAACGGGATACGGGAATTGGGTTTATTCCATCCTGGTCAAGGATAACATAGAGATTATCCCTGTCATTGTTGAAGAATCTGACCCTTGCCAGATTAACCAGGTATGAACGGTGGCATCTGGTTATCTGCCCTTCCAGATCATCCTCAATGTTTTTGGCCGTGGTGCGTATCAGAGAGTTCTTTACTATCCCATCCTGCTCATAGAACACCTTGACGTAATTGTCTTCGGATACAGC
>CADCLI010000090.1 GCA_902802285.1 uncultured Bacteroidales bacterium | reverse complement strand
AGAATCCCTTCTCATTGTCAAAACGTATGGTGCGCAGACCGGTAGTCACCGTCTCTTTGTCCAGTTCCTTGCGGCCGTCCATGACCGATACCTCAAGCGTATACAGATAGGGCTTGTCTATAGACCAGAGATGCGGGGTCTTTATATCAATACTTCCGCTCACCTCTGTCTGCGAACCGGCTTCTATTTGGATTGCCGGACTGTTGCCTCGTGCTGCCGTCTTACCGTCGGCATCCTTAAGTATGTATTGCAGACTGACCTTGGTGCTGCTCTTGGCCAAATTGGCAATGGTTGTCTTGATTTCAACTTTTCCTTCATTATAAGATACAAACGCTCCGTCCATGGGTATGTGGCATGCATTTTTGCTTACCAGACGAACGTGGCGGTTTATTCCGCTGCCGGTGTACCAGCGCGATGCCGGCTGGACCGAGTTGTCAACGCGTACTGCAATTGTTGCGTCCTTGCCCGGAGTGACAAGATCGGTGATATCATAAGTGAATCCCACATATCCGTTGGGCCTGTATCCTGCCAGTTTTCCGTTTACATATACACTGCTGCAGGCCATCACACCGTCAAACTCAAGGAATAACCTTTCATCGGCCCCGACATCGGCCTTAATTGTCTTGCGGTACCAGCCTGTACCCGCAGGCAGATAGGCGCCTCCCTGTCCAGCAGGATTGCTGCGGTCAAACTCCCCTTCAATGCTCCAGTCGTGCGGCACATTAACCGTGCGCCAACCCTCAACACCATCCAGCCCGTCAATCGTAGCCTCAGTAAGTGTAAACTCCCAACTGTTGTCCAGACTCCGTACTTCACGAGCCGCCACAGCATAAGAGATAAGAAAACTTAGGGCAAGTATATAATTCTTCATGTCAGACAGTTTTTGTAATTGCAGTTACAAACTTAATCAGAATCTTATAATTTTGCGCACAGTAAAGTTGAGTTATATGATTCTCATTATTGCTGCCATACTGCCTGCCATTTTGTTATGGGTTTATACATGCAGACGTGATGCCCAGCCTGAGCCAATACCACAAATGCTCAAGGCGTTTCTGTACGGCGCACTGATTTGCCTTCCGGTATCTTTTGTGGAGCAGGGTATAAGTGTGCTGCTGTTCGGTCCCGGCGGCCAGCCTGCAACTCTTACCGGGTCCACAATAGAGGCATTCCTTGTGGCTGCTGTTCCTGAAGAGGGCTTTAAACTCATTGCACTATGGCTTATCCTGCGCAGGAACCCCTATTTTGATGAGCATTATGACGGAATAGTCTATGCTGTCTGTGTGGGCTTGGGATTTGCCGCCATTGAGAATCTGGGATATGTTCTTGGGAATGCCGATGCTTGGCTGTCAGTCGCTGTCAGTCGCGCGCTGCTGGCCGTACCGGGCCATTACGCATTCGCGGTAATCATGGGCTATTACTACTCCCGATACCATTTCGGCCAAAAATCAGTCCGAACTCTGTTGAGTATCTTCTTTGTCCCGGTGCTGGCACACGGATGCTACGATTCATTTGCCCTGTCCGGTTCGGTCGAACCACTCCTGGGAGGAATAAGTTTCGTAGTCCTGATCTTTTTTTGCATCAAGTTGCACAAGAACGCCCGCCAGAAAATCCTGTCCCAGGTAGAACTTGACCGCCGGGAGCGTCAGGAACTTTTCCTATAATTCCACCTCCGCAGCAACCTCCAGATTCATCCCGGTGATTATCTGAAACTCGTTGTGATTTGCTTTCAATTTTGGTATAAACAAATAGAGATAAGTGCTTGTTGGTATAAAACAAGATTGGTGCAGTCTGCCATGATGCGTATTTTCGGTGTACCTTGGGGAGAGAAATGACCGCACCTGCGTTGTGGCTCCCTAAGGTCAGGGGGTAATCCGCGTTCTTGCGTTTTTTCGGTTCACCTTAGGGAAAGAAATGGCCGCACCTGCGTTGTGGCTCCCTAAGGTGGGTGGGGGTGATGAAATATGAAAAAAAACCATTGATGTGTGCTGCTAATTCATTCAAAAAGTGTAATTTTGCGAGCCGATTATTATCAACCCTTGCATAAAGGGTTAGTTATTAGCGTGTTAAACCCCCGAGTACGGGTTCTGCGGTATAGCGTAACCGCTGAGCGCAAGCGTTTAGGGAGTTTCCATGACGTCGGGATGACGGAGAGGTTGCGTAGAGTAATGAAAATGTTTAATTATTGATTTAAAGTTTAGAATGGATACTTTAAGTTACAAGACTGTTTCGGCCAACAAGGCTACCGCCAATAAGGAATGGGTCGTGGTTGATGCCAAGGACCAGGTTCTGGGCCGCTTCGCCGTGAAGGTTGCCAAGCTGCTGCGCGGTAAGTATAAGACAAATTTCACTCCGCACGTTGACTGCGGCGACAATGTCATCGTTCTTAATGCCGACAAGGTTGTCCTGACCGGCAAGAAATGGACCGACAGGGTTTACCTGCGTTACACCGGTTATCCCGGCGGTCAGCGCGAGACCACACCTGCACAGCTGATGGCTAAGCCCAACGGCGCTGAGAGACTTATGAAGAAAGTTGTTAAGGGTATGCTGCCCAAGACCAAGCTTGGTGACAAGCTTCTGGATAACCTCTATGTTTATGCCGGTACAGAGCACAAGCATGAGGCACAGCAGCCCAAGGCAATAGATATCAATTCACTTAGTTAAATTGAAAGAGAATGGAAGTAATCAATGCAATAGGCCGTAGAAAAAGCGCCGTAGCACGTGTCTTCGTTTCTGAAGGAACAGGTAAGATTACCATCAACAAGAGAGATCTGGCAGTATACTTCCCGTCATCACTGCTTCAGTACGTAGTTCTCCAGCCTCTTAAGAAGCTTGATGTGGCTGAGAAGTATGACATTAAGGTGAACCTGGACGGTGGCGGTTACAATGGTCAGGCCAACGCTCTGCGTCTTGCTATCGCACGCGCTCTCGTCAAGATCAATCCTGATGACAAGAAGACCCTTCGTTCTGAAGGCTTCCTGACCCGTGATGCCCGCTCTGTTGAGCGTAAGAAGCCCGGTCAGCCCAAGGCACGTCGCAGATTCCAGTTCAGTAAGCGTTGATACGCTGAATCTGTGTTTAGTATCTAAACTGTCGGGATCTGTCGCATAATGGACAGCTACCTGATGGTTGATTAAAAAAGAATGTAAACAAACAACTAAAGAAATTTATGTCAAGAACAAATTTTGAACAGCTTCTCGAAGCTGGTTGCCACTTCGGTCATCTGCGCCGCAAATGGAATCCCGCTATGGCTCCTTATATATTTATGGAGCGCAATGGCATTCATATCATCGACCTTAACCAGACTGTTGCAGCTATAGATCAGGCTGCCGAGGTTCTGAAGCGCATGGCCCGTGACGGCAAGAAGATCCTCTTTGTAGGTACCAAGAAACAGCTCAAGGAGCTTGTTGCCCAGAAGGTATCAGCCGTTGGTATGCCTTACGTAATTGAGCGCTGGCCCGGTGGTATGCTCACAAACTTCCCCACAATCCGTAAGGCTGTGAAGAAGATGGCCACTATCGACAAGCTGACTCAGGACGGTACATATTCAAACCTTTCAAAGCGTGAGATACTCCAGATCACACGTCAGCGCGCCAAGCTGGAGAAAAACCTTGGTTCTATCGCCGATTTGTCACGTCTGCCGGCTGCTCTGTTCGTGATTGACGTTCTCAAGGAGAACATCGCCGTACGTGAGGCCAACCGCCTGGGTATCCCCGTATTCGCTATCGTTGATACCAACAGCGATCCTTCAAACATCGACTATATCATTCCTGCCAACGATGACGCTACCAAGTCTGTTGACGCTATC
Source organism: uncultured Bacteroidales bacterium (assembly GCA_902802285.1). Classification (GTDB taxonomy): domain Bacteria; phylum Bacteroidota; class Bacteroidia; order Bacteroidales; family Bacteroidaceae; genus Colenecus. The sequence continues at coordinate 2,957 of CADCLI010000090.1, read as the reverse complement.
CTGACCGCTTGCTGCGATGCTATCGCCGAGGGTCTGGCTGAGCGTAAGGCTGAGAAGGGTGATGAGGCTGCTGCCGATGACGAGGCTCAGGCTGAAAAGGCTGAGAAGCCCCGCCGCGAGCGCATCCGCAAGGTTGCCAAGAAGGAAGAGACTCTTGACGAGGCTCCCGCAGCTCAGGAAGCTCCCGCTGCTGAGGCCGCTGAGGCTCCTGCTGCCGAGGCTCCCGCCGAAGAGGCTCCCGCAAAACCCAAGCGTACACGTAAGGCCGCTGCTCCCAAGGCAGAGGGTGAGGCTGAGGCTTGATTTTATTAACCTTTAAAAGATTAAAGAAAATGGCTGTAACACTTGATGATATTAAAGCCCTGCGCACCAAGACCGGTGCTGGTATGTCAGATTGCAAGAAGGCTCTCACTGAGGCTGAAGGCGATTTTGAGAAGGCTATTGAGATAATCCGCAAGAAGGGTCTGGCAGTTGCTGCAAAGCGTTCTGACCGTGAGGCTTCCGAGGGTTGCGTACTGGTAAAGGTTAACGGAAACTTCGGTGCTATCATCGCCCTTAAGTGCGAGACCGACTTTGTGGCCAACAACAAGGATTTCATTGCTCTTACCCAGAGCATCCTGGATGCCGCTGTTGCCGCAAAGGCCAAGTCACTCGATGAGGTTAAGGCTCTGCCGTTTGACGGCAAGACCGTAGCTGATATCGTTCTGGAGCGTACCGGTATCGTAGGCGAGAAGCTTGAGCTGGACGGTTACAACTACCTTGAGGCTCCCGAGATTGCTTCTTACAACCATCAGGGTAAGAATTTCCTCTGCTGCCTGGTTGCCTTCAATAAGGAGGTATCAGACAAGGAGTACGTTCATGAGATAGCTCTGCAGGTTGCTGCCCAGAATCCTATCGCCGTTAAGCCCGAGGAGGTTCCCGCCGACATCGTGGCTCGTGAGAAGGAAATCGCTGCCGACAAGGCTCGCGAGGAGGGCAAGCCCGAGAACATGATCGAGCGCATTGCCGAGGGTAGAATGAAGAAGTTCTACGATGAGAGCTGCCTCCTGAACCAGAAGTACATCGTTGACGAGAAGAAGACCGTTGCCGAGTACCTGAAGGCTCTGGATAAGGACCTCACCGTTACTGCCTTCCGCCGCTTTACCTTGAAATCCGAATAATAATTCAAGATTTCTCTATAGAAAAAACAGGCTCCCAATTGGGGGCCTGTTTTTTACTTTGGCTTTGGCTTTGGCTGCCATCCGGTGCGTTACTATAATGCCAACGCCAATGCCAATGTTATTTGGTCTGGGAGTAACCAAGTGAGAGTAGCTTGGCCTTGAGCTTTTCGCGGAAATCGCCCTGGATTATTATATCGCCGTCCTTGGCCGAACCGCCGCAACCGCAGAATGTCTTGAGCGTGCGGGCCAATGTATCCATATCGGACTGTGGACCAATGAAACCACTTATTACGGTCACGGTTTTGCCGCCGCGACCGTTTTTCTCCATACGAAGGCGCAGTTTCTGTTGCTGAGGGGGCAGTAGCTCCAGCTCCGGTTCCTCATCAGTCTCGTAGTTGAAATCCGGGTTGGTGGAGTACATAACTCCCAATCTCTCTTTCCAGTCGTTATTCTTTCCCATGGAATAAAATGTTTTGTGGCAAAAGTACTAACTTTGTTCATAATAACAAACCAAAGCCAGCGGACAGCGGCATCGAAGCGGACATAAAAAATGAAAATAATCTGCGTTGGAATGAACTACTCCCGGCACAATAAAGAACTGGGAGAAACGTTATTAACACCGGAGAGTCCGGTCATTTTCATGAAACCGGACTCGTCTATCCTGAGGAACCGGCGTCCGTTTTTTCTCCCTGACCATCTGGGCCGTGTGGACTATGAGACGGAACTCGTGGTTAGGATAAACCGTCTGGGGAAGAGTATAAACGCCCGTTTTGCAGACCGTTATTGGGATGCTGTGACGTTGGGTATAGACTTTACCGCACGCGACATGCAGAATGATTTCCGCAGGAAGGGCTTGCCATGGGAGTTGTGCAAGGGCTTTGACCAGTCGGCGGTGATAGGTGATTGGATTCCGAAGGATGAGGCGGGAGACTTGCAGGATCTGCATTTCCGCCTGGATATTGACGGTAATACTGTTCAGAAAGGACATACGGCCGATATGATATTCACGGTGGCAAGGATCATTGAGTATGTGAGCGGTTTCTGTACCTTAAAGACCGGTGACCTTATATTTACGGGAACACCGGTAGGGGTAGGACCGGTGAGCATAGGTCAGCATCTGCAGGGCTTCCTTGAAGGAAAGAACGTTTTGGATTTTCATATCAGATAGACTTGAACAGAAGGTGGATTGCAACATTAGTGATGGTTCTGTGCTCAGGGCTCGCTCTTCAGGCGCAGAGATCGCGTTTGGTTGATACCGGATGGCAATCGCTGAGTGCTGATTCGGTCCGTCCGTGGTGCGGATTCGGGGTAGGATTGGACGAAGGCTGGCAGGACTCGGTCTATACGGCATCGATACAATATCCGCAACTGCACAGAATAGGCATTGATGACCTGAATCGTTGGGGTCTGAGTGCCGATGAAGTTCCCGAATGGCCCGTAATCGAGACAAATATAGGAGTATCGCGTGGAAATGCCACTTTTGATGCCGGTTTCATGCCTGTCATAAAGCGTAACGGCAGCTATTACGCCATCCTTTCATACAAATATATAATCAGTGCAAGACCAGCGGACGTAAGAGTCTCATCCCGCAGGGCGGAACCCAAAGAACGATACACCGGCAAGTCTGTCCTTTCAAGCGGCAAATGGGTCAAGATCAGGATTGCCCAATCAGGAATACACAAACTTTCCTACAGCTCTCTCAGATCCATGGGATTCAAGGATCCGTCCAAGGTCCGTCTTTTTGGTTATGGTGGCGCAGTACTGCCTGAGACCGATATCCATGACCTCAAGGATGAC
>CADCLI010000089.1 GCA_902802285.1 uncultured Bacteroidales bacterium | reverse complement strand
CATATTCCAGCGCGTAAACGGCATCATAGACTCATACCTGCCCGATGAAATGGCCATCGAGGCCCCCTTCTTCGGCAAGAACGTGCAGTCCATGCTCAAGCTGGGACGCGCCCAGGGCGTAGCCATAGCCGCCGCCATCAACCACAGCGTGCCCATCACCGAGTACGCCCCCATGAAAATCAAGATGGCCATAACCGGCAACGGCAGCGCCAGCAAGGAACAGGTTGCCGGAATGCTGCAGCGACTTCTGCATCTGGACCAGGCCGATATGCCCAAGTTCCTGGATGCCACCGATGCACTGGCCGCCGCCTACTGCCACTACCTGCAGATGGGCCGCCCCGATACCGGCAAGAGAGGACCCAAGAGCTGGAAGGAATTCATTGCCAACAACCCCGGCAAAATATCAAAATGACACATTGGGGACGGTTCTCGACACATTGGGGACGGTTCTCTGCGTGTTTATGACCCGCAGAGAACCGTCCCCAATGTGTCGAGAACCGTCCCCAATGTGTCAAGGATAAGCGTTGATAACCGTATCAAGATAATCAAAACGGCTCACAAGCCAATTCTTCAAGCCCGATACCTGAGTGCGGAACGAGTAGTTAGAAATGCCCCACAGAGCAAGGTCATGCCGCGCGGCACCAGATATAGATGCACTTGCCATGTCAATCAGGTCCAGCAGATACTGCAGCGTCTTCTCATTCCTGTCATTCCAGATGTCCTGGACCAGCTCCACAAACTCCGGAACCCCGAACAGGTCCGATATCCAATGCGGGTAACTGCCGTACTTGCCGATGCGGTTGTAGGGGTCTGACCCGAACACCAGATAGCTGTAGTTGCCGAAATAGGTATGCCCCCACCCACGGGAGTCATACATGTCGCTCCAGTCATAGCTGAAACCACCGTCACAGTCCCAGATGGGGCCCATCACCCACTTGGCGGTATCACAGTAACGGTTTATATAACCGCTGCGGATGCTTGCACCGTTGTTCATCTCTACATTGCCCATAATCTCCTGGGCAAGCAGATAACCGGCCATGCTCTCCACGTCAAGCAGGCTGCATATCTCATCCCAGTCCATGGACTCAATTGCCTCCTCCAGCACTGCAAACTCTTCGCGTACACGGTCCACATCACTTCCCGCGGCATCATCCGGATACTTTACGGCACAGGCTGTGCCATATACATCCGACCAGAAATTGTCTGTGGCATCGGGCTCGTCATCGGGTCCGTCATTCACGTCAAGAGCCAGCAGGATACCCTCATCGGGGTCCAGGACAACACGGTGACCGCCCTCCTCCACCTGCTCGGTAACGGCGTACAGTCCCATGTCATCACCGTTCAGTTCCAGATGCACGTAACGTATATGATTGGCGTAAGGAACCTCCAGACAGCGTGCCAGCCCGAATCCCATCATATTCATCAGATGGGTAACATCACGGTAATCGGCCATAAACACCCAGTCACGGTTCTTGGGCAGACCCAGAAACTGTGCGCTCTCGTCCAGTTTGAGCCTGTACGGTTTCTTGGCATACCACTCCCAGGTAGAGTTGCCGCGTCCGCGAATCTTCGCCGTCGCCTCAAAGCCCTTAATAGACTCATTGGCCGTAACAGTCACGGTACACGGGATATAGGTCTTCTTGGAGTTTATCCTGCGGTTGCCTTCCGTTTTGATGCTGACCTCGGTAACGTCAAAATTATAGAAACTGTCCCGGGCAGGGTCAGTAAAACTGAAAGATTCCTTTACAGGGGGGCCTTCCTGCCCTTTCTCCGGTAACTCAAAGTCTTCATCCTCCTTAACGCATCCGGCCACCAGAATCATGGCTATCATGCCTGCTATCAGTCTGATATAACGTCTCACCATTATCTTATCTTAAACTTGAACACAGAAAAAGTGCTGCCGGCAACCGATGTCTTGAGCACCCGGTCACCCTGCTCATTTGTGTACCATCCCTTCTGCCAGTAGTCCTGCGGATTCAGGCAGGGCGCCATATCCACGTCAACAGTCACGGGCACCACCTTGTCCGGATTGTCCAGAGTATTCTCGGCCATGGCGTCCGATGAATACAAGGTGGTCAGCGTACCCCCGGTCACCGGGCCCTGCAGGCCATCCAGCTCAATGTTCAGAGTCTGGCTGTAACGGCTCAGGTTGGTAATCTTGACTATTATCTCACTGCCCTGCACCACTGCCGATGCATACAGCTGCTGCTGTCCGGTAAGCGGCTTGCCGTCAACAAGCGCAGGCAGCACATAATCACCCTTGTTCAGTGAGTAAAGCTGCTGTACATAATAGCTGCAGCTGCGCATTATGCGGGTATTGTCAAACCAGACCAGGTCCGGACGCCACTGCCAACCCTTGACGTGCGCCAGCAGCGGGGCGTAAGTAGCCATATATACCACATCGGCATTGCGCTCCAGTCCGGTCATGAAGGCCGATTCCACCAGCGCCGCATTGAAATGGTTCAGTTTCTTGCCGTCGGCGCCATGACAAGCATACTCTCCGGCAAACACCTTGGTCCCCTCGCGCGGATAGTTGTCATAACGTGTGGCGTTGTTCTCAAAGAATGACTCGCTGCTGTAGAAATGCTCATCCACCAGGTCACAGCCCAGCTCACGCATCTGCGGCCACAGGTCATTGAACCACTCGCCGCCGGAGTATGGTCCTGATGAGCCTATCAGCTTGATATCCGGATATTTGGCTCGTATCTGCTCCACAAACGGCTTAAGGTGCTCTATGAAATCATCGCCCCACTGCTCGTTACCCACAGCCAGATAGTGCAGGTTGAACGGAGCAGGATGACCCATGTCGGCACGCACCTTACCCCACTTTGATGTGGCGGGACCGTTTGCAAACTCAATCAGGTCCAGAGCGTCATCAATATAGGGCTGCAGCTCTTTAAGGGCGGCATGGGGCTTATCGTTGGGATCGTTCTGGAACTGGCAAGCCATACCGCAGCTTATTACCGGCAGGGCCTCGGCGCCTATCTCCTCGGCAAAACGGAAAAACTCATAGAATCCTAGGCCGTAGCTCTGGTAATAGTCAGGGAACTGCCGCTCGGCAAAGGTGTAGTTCCAGCGGTTCATGTTTACAGGACGGTTCTCTACCGGACCCACGCTGTTTTTCCACTGGTAGCGCTGCTCCAGTGTGGTACCCTCTACAATACAGCCGCCCGGAAAACGCAGCACACCCGGCTTGAGGTCTGCCAGAGCCTGTGCAATATCGGCACGCATCCCGTTCTCATCGTTGTTATATGTATCTACCGGAAACAGCGATATATGCTCCAGGTCCACGCAGCAGTCCTTGCGGTACTCCACGCTCTCATCCTCACTCCAGGTCTCCAGATAGATCCTCAGGGTGGCATCGCTCACGGTACGTGGGGCGGTAAACACCACCTCATACCTCTTCCACTCCTTGCCCTCCACCTCTATTACCTCATCAAAGAACATCTGGTTCTCACCCATGGTGTCGTCATCGCACAGATGGAAAGTGACAAACTCCTTGGCGGCAGGCTTGCCTTTCTTTCCGAAAGGGGCCGTACGTGCCCATACGCTGAACCTGTACTGCTTGCCCTCCTCTATGCCCATTCCGAAAAAACCTTCGTTCTCTATGCCGCTGAACATGACCGGATGGCCGGCATAACCTATGCGCACATAGTGCGGACAGCGCTCGAACGGGCCGTCATCGCGCACCTGCACATTCCCGAATGTGGTCCACCCCATAAGCGGGTTGTCAAACTCAAAGGAACGGTTCTTGACAAGCTCGGCATACAGTCCGCCGTCGGCAGCATAGTTTATATCCTCAAAGAACAGGCCGTACATGGTCTCCTGAACCGGAATCTCACGGGCCCGGGTATCAATCTTAAGCGTAGGCTGGGCCTGCATCAGTACAGATATGCAGACAGCCACAGCTGAAAACGTTACTCTTTTCATAGCCAACCGTTTATCTTACATCCCACTCATAGATGCCGGCCGACAGGTTGGCGGGCAGGTCAACCTCAAGCTTGACGGCAGTAGTTGTTACGGGCTCAAACTTGACAGTGCAGTTGGTCCCCTTGGCCACCGGGTATGACTCGGCCTTCACCGGCTGCCATGCGCCATTATCATCCAGGTAGTATATCCTCCATGCCTTGGGCAGTCCGCAACCGCCCCAGGGCTGGTCCTCAAACCAGTAGACCCAGCTGCGGCTTACTGTAGCCTTCTGCCTGAATGTATAAGTCAGCCACTCTGTACCGCCGTTCTTGGGCCACCAGTGATAATAAGGTACGGCCTCGTCGGTACTGCCGGGAGCCATTCCGTCATTCACGGCACTCAGGGCCTGTGTCGGGGTCGATGCCTCCACCCTGCTCTGCGATGCAACCGTTGCCGGCATGCTGGCACGTGTGGCGCGCAGCTCCTGCGGAATCCATACGGTCATCTCGCCGCTGCCTCTGTGACACCATGCATAGTATGGAATCATAACCAGCTTGCGGTCCACCACATTAAGGCGTCCGTCCTCTCCGAAACCTACGCTCTGGGCCTGTGTGGTAATCTTGTTCAGTCCATAGAGATCATCCGAATGCTCCACAGTGAATGTGGGGTTCTGGTTGATTATGATGTTACGTACCGAGAAATCGTTGTCGGGCCACTCGGCGCAATACACTATAGGACCGCGCTCCACGGCAATACGGCCTATATCGGCCTTTACGTTCTGATGAGCCTTCACGGTACGGGTCTCCATGTCAAAATGAATCTGCACCTTATCACCCTTCTTCCACTGGCGGCCAATGGTAAAGTAGCCGTCGGAAGTCAGAGTACCGTCGGCAGGCTGACCGTTCACGGTGATTGAATAACCCAGGTTCTTGCCGTCCGAGTAGTAATACAGGTCACTCGGCACCACATCGTTGAGCACCCATCCCGGAATCCTTATCGTAAGGTTGAATCCTTTCTTGCCGGCATTCTTGTCTATACTTACGGTAACATCGCCGTCCCAGGGATAGTTTGTGGTCTGGGTCAGACGGACCTCCTTGCCGTTAATCTTCTGTGTCAGGGTGTTCGATGCAAACAGGTTCACGTACAGGTTGTCATTCTTGACTGCATAGATGTAACCCGGCAGTGACGGGATGAAACGGCATATATTGCTGGGGCAGCATGCGCACCCGAACCAAGCCTGACGCTGGTGCTGGCCGATGCTCTCCAACGGATTGGGATAGAAGAACTTGCCTCCGTCCAGGCTCACGCCGCTGATAAGGCCGTTGTACAGGGTACGCTCCAGTACGTCAAAATACTTGCTGTCACCATGCAGCAGGAACATGCGGTAATTCACATATACATTGCCTATGGCAGCGCAGGTCTCGCAGTAGGAGCTCATGTTGGGCAGTTCATAGTTTGCTCCGAAAGCCTCGCCGCTCGATGTGGCGCCTATACCGCCGGTTATGTAGAGCTTCTTGCTTACTATATTGTCCCAGATACGGTCAATGGCATCGATATAACCCTTGTCACCTGTCAGTGCGGCCACATCGGCCATACCGGAGTACATGTAGGCGGCACGTACTGCATGACCCACCGCCTCGTCCTGCTCCAGAACCGGCTTGTGAGCCTGGCTGTACTCGTCCCGGCGCTCGGTATATCCGCGCTTGTCAAGGAAGAACTTAGCCATATCCAGATACTTTTTCTGACCGGTCACCGTATAGAGCTTGGCAAGCGCCATCTCGGCAATCTGATGTCCCGGCACACGCACCACCTGGTCCGGACCGTCGCCTATCTCACGGCACACGCAGTCCGCATACCTGATTGCTATATCCAGGAAATTGCGCTTGCCTGTAGCCTGATAGTGGGCAATAGCACCCTCCACCATGTGGCCCAGGTTATAGAACTCATGGCTCAAGTCCTCTACCATGCTCCAGCGTGTGGGGCCTGCCCACTCATGCGGATGCTCGGGGTTCATGGTACGGGCTGTGTAGAGGTAACCGTCCGGCTCCTGTGCGGCAGCCACCACCTTGAGCACGCTGTCTATGTACAGTTCAAGTTTCTTGTCAGGATATGTCTGCAGCAGGTAACTGGCACCCTCGATGGTCTTATAGACATCGGTGTCATCAAAAGAGTAGCCGCCCACCTCGAATCCCAGGTTATGGTCGGCGTGCATCTGCTGTGCAGCCTTGGTAAAGTTATCATAACGGCCGGTCTCCTGGCACTTGCTGAAAGCCAGAGGTATGGTAACCTCACGGCTGGCCTTGAGGCGCTGGCCCCAGAATGAGTTCTCAACTACCTTTACATTAGTGAACGGCACAGGGTCTGTAGGATAACCGCTCCCTTTGAGCTGTGCATTTAGGCTGGATGTGGTAACGGTCAATACCGTCAACAGGAAAAATACTCTTCTCATAATATAATTGGTTTTTATTTAATTCTAAATCAGTTACGGTCAGCTATAACCTTAAGCAGGAACCCTCCGCCGCTGGCCAGATGTATGCTCCTGCACTCTGACGGAGTGGTCTGGCTCAGCCTGAAGCTCTGTGCCCTGTCGGCATCGGTGTATGCCTGTATGGTGTAATTGAGCCCGCTGTCCAGGAAACTCCAGTCCATATCTATGTTACGGCTGTCCCAGTTGGTAAGTCCGCCCACATACCAGTCCTGACCGCTGCGGCGGGCCACCACTATGTACTGTCCCATCTCTCCTGCCACCACTCTCTTCTCATCATAACTGCGCGGCAGTGATGCCAGGAACGATGTGGTAACCTGGTCCTGCTCATAATTGGTGGGGGTATCGGCTAGCATGGACAATGGCGAATCCATAGTTATATATAGCGCAAGCTGATGTGCCCTGGTACCCATGGACATGGGTTTAGAGTAGTCTACCTTGAAATCCTTACGGTAGGCGTTCTTCATTGC
>CADCLI010000088.1:5799-12853 GCA_902802285.1 uncultured Bacteroidales bacterium | reverse complement strand
CTGTGCCGGTGACACAATCCGTGTCAAATACAAGGCCATGGACATCGGACGTAGCGACTATTCTGAAAGTCACTCCGTCCCTATGTCCGGTACAGCCTGCCAGAACAGACAGCACCGCCCACAGAAATAACGATTTAAGCCCTATTTTCATCATTTACCGATAAACGACCATGACTCCAGACTCACATTGCCGGCCGTCGTAATATAAAGTTCATCCTTGACTCCGCCTGTCTGTGCCATCAACGGAACCTGTATCTCTGTGTAGCCGTCAGGAGAATCCACCTCGGCGACAGCCACATAATTACCGGACGAACCGGGATAACCGGTAGTTACGCCGATAATACCCTTACCCTTGGCCTTCGCCCTGAATCCTATGGCACCATCACCGAAATCCACTTTTGAAAGACACATCCACGAACCCGGGCCCATTTCGGCTGTGCAGACCCAGTTTTTTCCGGATTTGACATACTTGGTGGTGACATTCCTTTCCCACGCCATAGTAGCCCCCGGCACCTCCCTGTAGGGATTGAAATTACGGATTTGCTCTACACCCTCAACAGTGATGGACGAAGATTTCAGGTTTGATATCACACCCCTCTCCTCATCAACACCAATCTTGCTGATACAGGCGCTTCTTACCTCCATGCCGTCGGTTATATCCTTATTATCGGCTCTCATCACTCTCTTGAGCGCACGGGTATGATACAGGATATAGTACTTGCCCCTGAATTTTACTATTGCGTGGTGGTTGTTGCCTCCGCCGCCGGCCCAGGATGCTCCACCCGGATTGTCAAAGCAACGGCCCACATAAGTGAAGGGACCAAGAGGCTTTTCCGATTCCATATAGGCAATATTGGCTACACCGGGATCATTGTTCTGTGTCCAGTTGGAGCAATAACTGTAGATATACTTGTTGCCTATCTTGTTTATTCCCGCATCCTCAAACAGATATGGCGGGTTGATGGCAACCGGAGTTTCCACTATCGATATCATGTTGTCTCCCAACTGAACGCAACGCGCTGTTCCTGGATTGGATTCCTTGCCGCTCGGTACGCCACCGCCGAAATACAGATACGCCTTTCCGTCAGAATCCACAAGAACCGCAGGGTCAAACAACCATGTCACATTACCGCAATTGGGAGTGCTTTTGGAAATGAGTTGGTTCATACCTGAAGGCTGTTGCCAGGGACCATATGGGGTATCTGCAGTCAGTACTCCGATTCCGCTGGCATTATCGGCAAAATAGAGAAAATATTTCTCTTTTCCGTTGATGGTCTTATGTGCTGCGCACGGCGCCCACATATTGCTCGCCCATTTGGCAGGTCCCGTACCTCCGTTTTTTCCTGCCACCGGTTGTGCACCATGGTCAGTCCAGTTGACAAGGTCATCGGATGAGATTATGCTCACATTCCTGCAGTCACTGTAGTCATTGTCTCCGACAGGACTACCGTTGGCCTTGTAGATATGGTCATCAGTCATATACACATACAGCCGGTCACCGTCTACCATTCCGAACGGATCGGCACCGAACTTGTGTCCCATCAGGGGATTATGGTTACCGACTTTCTTATATGAGGAGCTGTTTATATTCAACGTCCTGAACTCCGTAACCAGTTCCTTCAGAGAACGTCTGTTGGTGCTTGTGACAGCCGGAGCGGAAACCGTTATGCTGTCGACTGCATCCAGGGATATCGAATCTCTCCTGTTCCTTGTATATGAAGAATTTTCATAATATAACACCGCCTTGCCGTCATATCTGCCGGTTACCAGACTGTCAATCGTGGTGAGCGAATAGTTCTTGGACTGACCGTTCTGCCAGACTGATATGCTCCTGAAACCCTGACCCGTTGCAGATAACGCGACAGTCAGGATCAGAGCGGCGGTTACTGTTGTCCTTCTCATAAAACGTAATGATTCAGATTCCCAGATCTTTCTTGAACGCCTCAATCTTCTTCATAGCCTCGGCCTGGACCTTAAGGTAATCCTTCTTGTCCGCCATAGGCAGCTTGGCCTCCATGTAGAACTTTATCTTGGGCTCTGTGCCAGAAGGACGGACCGATATCTTGTCACCTGTGGCGGTAAAGTACTGCAGCACGTTTGACGGCTCGGGCATAACCAGGTCAGTAACCTTTCCGGCAGCATCGGTCTGCTTGAGCAGCTTGAAGTCCTTTATAAGAACCACCTTCTCACCTGCCAGGCTCTTGGGCGGATTGGCGCGGAACTGCTCCATCATAGCCTTTATCTCATCGGCACCGCTCTTGCCGGGTTTTACTACGCTTACGGCTGCCTCCTGTGAGAATCCGTACTCCTGATATACATCCAGCAGCAGGTCCCAGAGAGTCTTGCCGTTCTCCTTGGCCCATGCGGCAATCTCGGCCATCAGCGAGCAAGCCGATACGGCATCCTTGTCACGTACAAAGTCCTCGGCCAGGAATCCGAAACTCTCCTCACCGCCGCCGATGTAGTGCTTGCCCTTGGCGTTCTCATCGGCAATCACCTTGGCAATCCACTTGAAACCGGTGTAGCAGTCAAACATCTCAAGGTTGTTCTTCTCGGCAATACGGCTGATAACCTCTGTGGTAACGATGGTCTTCACGATATACTCCTTACCGGTCATCTTGCCCAGCTTGGTGTACTGTGTTATGATGTAGTACAGGAAAATCATTGCGGTCTGGTTACCGTTCAGAAGGGTAAGCTCACCCTTGTCATCACGGCAGGCCACACCCAGACGGTCGGCATCGGGGTCAGATGCCATAACCACGTCGGCGTTCAGCTTGCGGGCAAGGGCCAGAGCCATGGTCAGAGCCTCGGGGTACTCGGGGTTGGGTGATACAACGGTCGGGAAGTTGCCGTCCGGTACCATCTGTTCGGGAACGCAGTTCACATTGGTAAAGCCCCACTGCTTGAGTGAACGCGGTATCATTACGCGGCCGCATCCGTGCAGCGGAGTATATACTATGCAGAGGTCATGGTTGCGCTTAACCAGATCCGGGTCGATGCAGATACCCTCTATTGCATCCAGGTAGGGCTTATCTACCTCCTCGCCTATGATTTGAATCAGGTCGGGGTTACCCTTGAACTTTATGTCGGCCACCTTAACCTTGGCAACCTCATCGATTATGCCGGTATCGTGCGGAGCCAGCACCTGTGCACCGTCCTCCCAGTAGGCCTTGTAGCCGTTGTACTCACGCGGGTTGTGGCTGGCGGTCACGTTCACGCCGCTCTGGCAGCCCAGATAACGGATGGCAAATGAAACCTCCGGTGTGGGTCTCAGGTCATCGAACAGATAAACCTTGATTCCGTTTGCGCTGAAAATGTTGGCCACGGTCTCGGCAAACAGACGTCCGTTGTTGCGGCAGTCATGTCCTACCACCACCGATATCTCCTTACGCTCCTTGAAGTTCCTGTTAAGATAGTTGGCCAGGCCCTGGGTAGCCATACCCACGGTGTATATATTCATGCGGTTGGTACCTGCGCCCATGATTCCGCGCAGACCGCCTGTTCCAAACTCCAGATCCTTGTAGAAAGCATCAATAAGATCTGACTTGTCCTCTTTAGCCATGAGAGCCCTGACCTCCTCACGGGTCTTCTCATCGAATGAACCGCCCAGCCATTCCTGTGCTTTGGCAGTTACCAGTCCTAATAATTCGTCCATAAAATATGATAATAATGTTTCTGTTTCAGGTTGTTATCACCCGCGCGTTACGCGTGCATGAAATACAAAAGTAACTCTTTATCCCGAATAGTTCAAATGAAATCCCGGAAAACCTGCCGCACGTAATCACTTACGGGCAGTTTTTCGCAACAAGGAACTGAAAAATGTAGTGTGCGTGCCGAAAAAACGCACCGACAGCCCGACAGATACGACACAGGCCACCGCACCCGGGAGCAGCCATATCAACGCCTGCTCAAAGACACAGAAGGCGCCGGTTGCCACCAGCACGCCCTGAACGACAAAGAGCCGTAAAAGTCCGGAAGACATCCGATATCCGTACCTGAACCTGCTTATCAGCAGTGAGAGCAAGAGATACATGAGTCCCCATACAGCAAAAGCCAGCCCCAGCCCCACGACACCCGCCAACCTGTAACCTGCCATGACACATGCCACAAGCAGCAGATAACACACAGTCTCCTGCAAAAGGTAAATCCTTGAATCCGAACGCGCAAGGACAAGATACGCTACGGGTTGGCTGACAGACTTGAAGTATAGTCCTATAACAGCCATCTGGGCAAGCATTACAGACTCCTGGAACTTACTATAGTCAAGCACCACAAACACCACGACAGGCATACAAAGCATAAAAAGTATCACCACAGGCCCCGCCAGCATGCACATTGCCGTAGCCTGGCTGTCCATAAGCCGATGAGCGTCCTTCAGGTCACCGCCAGCAGCCGAAAGGCGCGGATAATACTCCGAATCAGTCACCGCCAGAAGCAACGTGGTCAGGTAAGACACCAGCATATAGCCGGCACTGTAAGTTCCCGTCAGATGTCCGCCTCCCTCCGCTGTAAGGAATTTGGCTATGAAAGACCATGCCCATGCGCTGAAAAAAGCCGTCACAGTGAAGAAAATGCCGAACCCTATCATTCCTGTCCCCTGCCTGAGATGGCTCCAGCTGAATGGACAGACCTTATATCTGAATCTCCTGAAAGAATATGAACAGGTCACGAACATACTTCCGATGCCGGTGAGGGCAAGTGCCGGAACTATACCGTCAAACCTGAACAGCCAGTATAGCGGAACCGATATGACAAGAGACAGCAAGCCCGAAAACAGTTGACTCAATGCTATCTGGCGCAGCATACCCGCCCCCTTGAGTACAGCAGTCTCACCGCCGGTCACCGCAGCCGCCGCTACGGCAAGTGAAAGGACCATGAAACTGACGGTATAACCGCTGTCACCGTCAAAAGCCCATCGGCTCAGGAATGGCGCCAGCATCAGGCAGGCCACCATACCCAGCAGTGCGGTAAGCAAAGCCCAACTCCGGGTAAGTCTTACCTTGTCGGCAAGACCATCAGGGTCAGCATCATTGACATGTCTTGAGATCTCGGGTACAGCAAGAGTCGCGATACCAAGGTTAGTGGAACTTTTCACCAGATCGGCAGACCGGTTCAGGCTCTCGGTAATGCCATAGCCGACCGGGCCCAGAAGCCTGGATTTGACCATATTAATAACCAGGGTGACCATCATGGTTACACCCTGCACGCTGCCGAACACACCTGTATACTTGAGTATCCTGTCAAACAGCCTGCGTTCCTGATCTGCGCTTATATGGTCATCTCCTTCTTTCTCCACAGGGATATAACGATAATACGGCTGCAAAATTACTTAATTTAAAAAAATAAAAGCACTATATTTACGTTTCCAAATAGACTTACATAGCACGACCTGCTTATGGACCCCGCCCATCCTACGATAGACATACTCATCTGCACCGTCGCCGACAGACTTGAGAATATTGCCGGCATGTTGCTGCCTCAGCGTGAGGGTGTAAGTTATGTGGTATCGGTCCAGTACAATTCAGACCCTTCCCCCGTCATCCCTTCTGTTCTGGAATCCCGTCCGGACGTCAGGACCGGCCTTTTTCGGGGCATGGGGCTGTCACGCAACCGCAACAACTCCATAAACATGGCGACAGCCGACATCTGTGTCATCGCAGATGATGACAACGTCTACACCGACCGTCATCTGGACACCATCATAGACTCATGGTCCCGCAATCCGGACGCAGACATCATGATATTCAGGGCAGAGACGCTTCAGGGAAAGCCGCTTCACCCCTACCCGGTGCCATACGTCTGCTCCGTGGAGATGACATTCAGACGTGATTCAATCCAAAGCCGCGGACTTAAGTTCGATGAACGTTTCGGACTGGGCGGTACGCTGTTCTGCGCCGGTGAGGAAGATGTCTTCATGGCCGATGCCCGCCGGGCAGGTCTGGTCATCCGATACAATCCGGAGGTGATTGTAAGGACAAACGGCATAACCACCTCATCGGGATTCAGCACTGACAAGAGACTGCAGATGACCAAAGGTGCCGCATTCGGATACGTCTACGGTACTTTCAGTGCAGTCTGGCGCAGTTTCAAGGAGGCCGGCTGGTATCTGTTCCGCAAGAGGACCAATCCGTTCCCCATACTGTTCAATATGCTGAAAGGAATATGGATATTACGATAGTCATACCTGTATATAACCGCAAGGCCCTGCTCAGGCACACCCTGGACTGCATAACGACCGGTCCTGCAGGCGGCATTCCGGTTATAGTAGTGGACAACGGCAGCACTGACGGAACAGACAAGTTCCTGGAATCATACTGTGCCTCCCACCCATCGGTAACCACGGTATCCCAGCCGGAACGCGGTGCTGCAGCAGCCCGCAACAAGGGTCTCTCACTTGTCGGCACCAAATGGGTCTACTTCTTTGATTCGGATGACAGGTTTGAAGACATACCGCACAGCTGGGACAGTTCGGCTGACATGATAGCTTTCCCAACCCGTCAGAAGACAGAGAATAAGGTCAGGGTGCGGGCCTATCAGCCGGTTTCAGATCCTGCCGTCCAGATATTGAACGGGATGCTCAACACCATAAGCATGATATTCCGCACATCATGGCTCAGGCAGATAGGAGGCTGGAACACATCCTGCCGTATCTGGGATGACTGGGAACTTGGAATCAGGGCGCTTGCGGCATCTCCAAAGCTCCAATGGATTACAAGTAAGCCATACCACACCATCATTGTCCATTCCGACAGTCTTACCGGCCCCAGTTTCAAGGCAAGATACAAACTGCAGCTTGAAACCATCGGACTGGTCCTGGACGACATAAGGAACATTGAACCTGACTCTTCAGCCCGCTGCCGCAAGGCGCTCCTGCTACGCACATATATCCTTAGCGGAAAGTTATTGTATGAAGGCGACAGGAATGCCTCGGCCGCCTGCAGGGATTTCATCCTGGAGCATTTCGGCAGCAAGCCTCACGGGAGACTTATAGGCCGGTTCCTTGAACAGTATACGGCAATGGGGCTGCGCGGAGCTTGGAGGATCGCCCTCCGAC
>CADCLI010000088.1:0-5761 GCA_902802285.1 uncultured Bacteroidales bacterium | reverse complement strand
ATTAATGAAGGTTTGAACAATGAGAATACTGCTGCTTGGAGAGTACAGTAACGTACACAACACGCTGGCCAAAGGCCTCAGGGAACTTGGGCATGAGGTAACCGTGGCCAGTGACGGAGACAAATGGAAGGATTATCCCCGTGACATAGACCTGTCACGAGACCTGGATAGCCCCGCCGGCACGCTGTCCTTTATGTGGAGACTGGCCAAAGCACTCCCCTCCATGCGCGGATATGACGTAGTCCAACTCATCAATCCCATATTCATCGAACTCAAAGCCGAGCGGATAATGCCATTCTACCGTTACCTGCGCCGCCATAACCGCAAGGTCGTGATGGGGGCTTTCGGCATGGATTACTATTGGACGAGCGTAAATACAGACATAAGGCCTTTAAGATACAGCGATTTCAATTTCGGCGATAAAGTCCGCCAAGACTTCGAGGCCACACGTTTCCGCGACGACTGGATAGGCACCCCCAAGCAGACTCTCAATGAAAAGATAGCCATGGATTGCGACGGCATACCGGCCGGTCTTTATGAATATTGGGCAACATACAATGAAGTACACACCCGCTGCCCGGACGGTCGCGCCATCAGGGATAAGATGCGGTTCATCCCGTTCCCCATTGTCATGCCCGACATATACCATACCGGATTCTACGGAGGGCCGGTCAGAATTTTTGCGGGAATAAGCCGTAACCGTTCAGCATACAAGGGAACTGACATAATGCTCAGGGCTGCCCGAAGAGTTATGGAAAAGTATCCAGACCGTATGGAACTGAGAATCGCCCAGGGCGTGCCTTTTGATGAGTATCAGCAGATGATGGAAGGCAGTGACGCAATACTTGACCAGCTCTACAGTTATACGCCTTCAATGAACTCGCTGCTTGCCATGTCAAAAGGAATCATCGTAGTGGGCGGAGGAGAGCCCGAAAACTATGACATACTCGGAGAGAAGGATTTAAGGCCTATAATCAATGTCCAGCCCGATGAGGAGAGCGTATATGCATCACTTGAAGAGTTAATCCTGCACCCGGAACGCATACCCCAACTCAAACTACAGTCAGTGGAATACATAAAACGCCACCATGATTACATCAAAGTGGCCAGACTGTATGAAAAATTCTATTCGGAACTATAAGACCCTTTCGGGGGCACGTTTCCTGATCAGTTTCCATCTCAGGTCCGATATGAACCTGCGGAAGAAATTTCCGTAGTCATACAGATACTTGAGTGACGGAAGCGACAGGAGCAGAAGCAGTGCAGCTATTTTCCAACTGAACAGCAGGAAGAACACTAGTGACCATATTATGACAGCCGGGATAGCCATACCCAGGCGTACTCCGTATCGGGTGGTGTTATAGAATGCGTCATCCTTGACTCCTCTGAGGATAAGCAGTATCGGTATCCATTTGATGGAGCCCACTACTCCGCAGAAACAGTAATACGGGATACCCAGAACTGCAATGACAAACTTCAGCAGAAGGAGCGGCAGTCCCGGTTCATCGGCTATAGAATATACCGAAATGCCGTTCTGTATTCTCCATAAACGCAGGTCATCTATCTTACGGAACAGCTCATGCGCCTTATCGGGATCCTTTTCCCTCAAGGCAAGAGCATCTGCGACTGCCTGCCTGTCGACAGTCTGGATACGTTGCAGACCTTTGGGTTTCTCCTTTCCTGATGCCTCTATCGCAGCAAGCGTCTCCTTAAAGTATTTGGGATTGTCGGCCTTGAGCTTGGTGTATTCCCATATGGCATCATAATCCTCGTCATCAGGGATATAAACTATCTGGGCAGCCAGCTTTTCGGAAAGCAGCTGACGCAGTTTCTGCAGCACTACCGGCTCTGGCTCACTGCTGTGCCGGGCCATAAACTCAGTGATGTTTATCGGTTTGCCGAAACTGATCAAAACCTTGTTGCGGAAACGGAAATAGTCGCTGTATTCTATTCCGATGGGCTGTATGTATACGGGCTTTCCCTGGGGGGACTGTGCTATGGCCGATTCGGCTATATGGAATATACCTTTGCTCAGTTTAAGGAGCGAATGTTTAGGCCTGTGGGTTGCTTCAGGATATATCACAAACGGAACCCCGTCCAATATGACTCCCGTCGCCTGCGCAATGGCCTCATCGTTGTGTTTAACCGCATTTATGCCGTCTCTTATACGATAGATAGGCATCACTCTCAGGAATGACAGGGCTCTGAACGCCCATCTCTTCTTGAATATGTCTGCCCTGGCTACGAACACCTTCCTGCCTCTTGTCGTTGACAGCATGACCATCGGATCCATGAGTGCATTAGTATGATTGGATGCCCATATGACACTGCCGTCCTCCGGAATGTTTTCCAGGCCTGAAACCTGATATTTGCGATAAGAACTGATAACCGACCAGTCTACGAAAACCTTCAGAAAGGAATAAAACCAGTCTTTATCCTGTATATGCTTTCTCATTTCTTGCGGATGAATTTTGACAGGCCTGTCGTATCAAATGCCGAAAAACGGAACGCGGTTCCCAGAATCAGCCCTGATATGATATGCCATACGCCCCACCAAGCCGTTACGAACACCATTCCGCCCTTGGCTATCTCAGGAGGGAACATGCCGGTATCGAACAGCAGCAGGAGTCCCAGTCCGGAATTCTGGATGCCGGTCCCGATGGTGACCGCACGACGGTCCTTGACAGGAGTCTTGCCTATCGTGGCTGCCGTGTACCCTATCCCGAAACCTACCAGATTATGGACAAAGACTATAATGAAAATATAACCTATGTACTCTTTGAAAAGAATGAAATTCTGCGATATCATCATCCCCGCCACGCAGATGAACACCACAATGGAGAGATATCGCATGATGACCTTCAGACGGGCCGATGCGTTGGGTGCCAGTTTGACTGTGAGAAGACCCAGCAGCACCGGGATGCCTATTATCACAATCACCGTGAGGGCAATCTGCAAAGGCGGCACCTGCAGGGTCCTGAGCACGTCTCCGGCCGATGAATCCATGTATTTTGTATAGAGGCCTCCCCAGATTGCATAGTTGATGGGGGTGAATATCGGTGCGCCCAGAGTGGTTATGGTGCTCATCAGCACTGACAGTTCGGCATTTCCGTTGCCGTATGATGTCATGAAATTTGACACAGCCCCGCCCGGACATGAAGCTACCAGAATGAGTCCCATCGCCACCATCGGAGGAACAAGACTGTGAAACAGCACACACAGCAGGAATGTTACCAGCGGGAGTATGAGCCATTGGCATACCAACCCTATGAACATGGCGCGCGGACGATTGAAAACGCCACGGAAGAATTGCGGCCTGAGTCCCAGAGCAACACCGTACATGACAACGGCCATGAACAGCATCAGCAGCCAGTTTCCCGTTCTGTTGAAGTTGATTGAAAGCGAATTAAGCTGTTGCAGACTCTCGTACATCTCTAAAAACATGCGGTCTTCCGGACCAAAAGTCCCGCAAACTTAACAAATATCATTCAAACAACCAAAATAGCCGGGTTTAAGAATCTGAAATCAAAACAGAATCCATAACTTCGCATCGTCAGAAAGAGGTTGACCGATAATGAAGATACTCCTTATAGTAGTGGGCAAGACTGACATGAAGTGGCTTATTGAAGGCATCGGTCAGTATGTGGAAAGAATCTCACATTTCAGTCAGTTTGACATTGAGGTTATACCCGACATACGCAATACGCGCAGCATGGATGCCCAGATGCAGAAAGTCCGTGAAGGAGAGCAGATACTCAAGCTTCTCCAACCTTCGGACGATATCTGGCTTCTGGATGACAAGGGTCTTGAGATGACATCACCTGAAATGGCCCGATGGCTCCAGAAACGTATGGCCCAGTCAACCAAGCGCCTTGTATTCATAATCGGCGGACCGTACGGATTCTCATCAGATGTATATGACCGGGTCCCGGGACGCATTTCACTCTCCAGGATGACATTCTCGCATCAGATGGTCCGGCTTATATTCGTAGAACAACTCTACAGGTCATTCGCCATCCTCAACAACCTGCCCTATCACCACGAATAGTACAATTGGGGTCTGACCCCAATTGTATCAAAACAGCATCTCGTAAGTATCGTATACTACGGAACGGGCACCGAAACCCTCCTTCTGGAAGATGAGCCCCTCATTCAGGTAACCGCCCCCGTTTTCGGTAGAGACGCCGAAATCAAAATAGGTCCGGTCGGCATATACATCGGTAATAAGATTGTGCAGCAGCATATCCAAGGCACCGTTGTTCTTGCCGAATTCCGATGACGCCAGGTACTGCGTATGCACCACATGTCCCATATCATAAATGAGTGCACCGGCCACCACCTCCTGTCCGTTGCGGACAACGTGCAGTCTGATGCGATCCGGGAATCGGCTCTGAAGCAAGCGCAGTTCGGCTACGGTGTGGACGGGCTTCTTCTTGTGCTTGGACATCAGAATGCCTGCCAGAATATTCCAGAACGCCTCCAGATCAGTTTCCATATTTCCGGCATCAACAATAAGGCCTGCCTTCTGGGCCTTAATTATTCCCGATTTGCGGGACTGACGCATGGGAAGTTTTCCGGCCAGATCTATTACCGATGACACTCCTCTCTCTTTCAGTGTGCCGCCGCTGCGGAACAGGGCATAGAGATCCTCCTCGGCCGGGAGCGTGCTGTATATATAAGGAATAGGCTTGTACAACCATCTGTGTGCGCCCAGCTGACGTTTCATCCAGTCTATCGCGCAACTGAACACCTCAAGCGCATCGACCGCAATCATCTCCTTGGGAACTATCAGGCCACCGTAGGTAAGACCGCCGTGCGACTGCACCGTACCCTCTTCCTTACGCCAGTTGGCAGGCAGCATGGCCAGCAGTTTGCCGTGCTTGTAGAACATAAGCGAGCAGTCCGTAAAACGATCGCTGTGATAATCCATATAGCCGCGGTCAAAGAGGAACGTTCCGTTCTTGGAAGACTTGACAAAAGCATTCCACTCATCCTTATGCGATGCATCGTATCTTACTACGGAGAGCTGTTCGGTCAGATACTCGCTGTAGTCATTAATGTAGCCCGATGCGTTGTACGGATGCGATGCAAACACCACACAGACCGTACCCGGCTCAAAATCACGCAAATCGCACCATACTCCGGGCGGTATCAGTATGCCCTTCCTGGGAGAATCCATACGCACTGTGATACGGTTGGCACCGTCATCCACCATCATGTTGAAACCTCCGCTCACGGGTACAACCACCTCGGCCGATTCACTATGAGAATGGCCGCCGCGGGTCTTGCCTTCCGGCACGCCGTATATCCAGAATACGCGCTCAATCTGGAAAGGTATATGATGGGCTCCTTCGGCGAATGACAGAGCACCCCGGTCATCGGCCGATTCCGGAAAATCTATAATTCTGCATCCGCGAGGGAGTTGTTCCATATTTGTCTCTTTCATATTAATCGTAAAGATAACGTAAAAACTGAACAGTTGTTGTTTTTTCAAAAATAATCGGCGCAAAACTTGCAGGACTCAAAACTGCGCATTACCTTTGTGCCCGCTTAAGGATTCCGAACTACGGTTCCCAGGGAAGTTTGGGTGAGTGGCTGAAACCAGCAGTTTGCTAAACTGCCGTACGGGTAACCGTACCGGGGGTTCGAATCCCCCAGCTTCCGCCTCCCTGAAGCAGACATATAATAACCGCATGGCGCTTTCATCTAACGGTTAGGATACAAGATTCTCAATCTTGGCATACGGGTTCGATTCCCGTAG
>CADCLI010000087.1 GCA_902802285.1 uncultured Bacteroidales bacterium | reverse complement strand
CTGATTGAGGCTTTCCGTACCACCATTGAAAACAACCGGCAAGACAACGCTCCTCTGAAGTTCATATGGCAACACAAGGGAATCCGGCTCAATCTTAAGTACGGATACCGATGCCGGCATCATGGAATATAAAGAGTCCCTGAGCCTTTGGGTTGACAGAGTGGCATGCCCGCGCTGGGTAGTAAAACCGCCAAAGTCTGCCTTTATTGAGTTACGTTCCAGACGTCGGCAGGTTTTGCGCAGAGCAGTCCCCTTACCGTCCAGAAAAACAGTCAATTGCCTGACAACGGGCTCTTCCACCCGATAATCATCGGGAATGCCTGCTATCTGAACCGGTATCTTGACCTGGGTCTGATAATTCTGACTCATGGTCTGCGACCACCAGAAAAAGAACGTTATAGCCAGAAATAGCAGAAAAACCGGAAAATCCCCTCTGAACAGATTCAGAAGGAACTCTCCGATTTTCCTAAAAGACTCTGCAAATCGGGATTTGGGATGTCCTGACTCCCGCATGCTTCCGGTTTTTATGCCTTTTCGTCCTTGCTGGGATCTTTCTTCCTTCTGCGGGAAGGCTTCTCAGGCTTCACGGGCTGAGGTGTAGGAACGGGGTTGACATAACGCTTGTCAACCTTTATCTTCATACCCTGTGCGATCTCAAGGGTTACGGAAACATCGTCTATATCCTTGATCTTTCCGAAGATACCGGAACTGGTAACCACATCCTGCTCTTTCTGCAGTGCATTGCGGAACTTGTCACCCTCCTTGTCCTGACGCGGGCGCATAAAAAGCATCAGAATAGCCAGTATGAAAAGCAGCATTATGATAGGGCTGCCGAAAAAGCCGCCGCCCTGAGCTGACTGACCCTGACCTTCGGATGACGGAGCATCCAGATTGACATCCTGGATAAAGTTAACTGTGTGTTGTACGTTCACTTCCTGATATGTCATCTGGAAGGGATTGATTAAAAGCATGTTTGCCATAATAATTATTTTTTGGTTTATAATTCCTTATTAAGACGTCCTTGAGCAGACAGATCCTTGGCTATAGTATCCAACATTCCGTTAACGAAACTCCCGCTTGCCGGTGTACTGAGAGATTTAGCCAGATCGACATATTCATTGATTGTAACCTTGAGCGGTATCTGACTGAAATGAAGCATTTCGGCCATCGCGACCTGGATTATTATGACATCCAGGAATGCCAGACGGGAGGGGTCCCAGCGCCGGCAGTTGGCTGCCACCTCCTTTTCCCGCTCCGGAGCCATTTCCAGACCGTAATGCAACAGGTCTATAGCAAACCGACGGTCATCCTCATCCCTGAATTCGCTCTTGAGAGGTTGTTCACCGGCCTTCCCGTCCTCAAACAGACGGATAGTCTTGAGCACGAAAGAGTCTATCAGTTCCTTGTCACCATTCCAGTAGATATTCTGTTCTTCAAGAAGCGAATCCAGTCCGTCACTATCCTCAACAAAAGTTTTGTACAGTTTACGGCAAAGTTCCTTGTCTGCCTCAAAATCAAATTTTTCAGCCTGAATATACTCCTCCATCGCATCGGACTGAAGGATCAAGGAGCATGTCTCATTGAGCCAGTCCGAATCCATAAGCCACTCCATATCGTTATTCCGGACAAACAAATCAAGTTCATTGTTTGTCTCCAACTGACGAATGAATCTATTATCCGCCATGAGTTCCTCACGACGGGATATGTGAGTCTCCCCCATTCGCTTGCGCCTGGCCAACTGCCTACTTATCTGGCGTGACCATGCCACTGGTATGAAAAGAAGGGTTTTATAGAGGGAATAAGCGCTGTCAATGCTCTGGGCCAGTTCACGGTCTGCCGCTGCCGTCTTTTGCCCGCCGTTCTGGTAGTATGCGTAGATTACCTGAACTACTTTCAATCTGATGAGAACTCTGTTGATCATTATGTCCTAACCGTTAATCCGGTCTGCAAAAGTACTATTTTTTCTGCACAAAGCCTATTTCAACGGCCTATTTCTTGGTCAACCCGAATCATTTCACCATATTTGTGGAAATTTAGAATAAAATATGTGCGTTATGGAGGAGTATAGGAAGAAGACAGCCGAAGAGATTGAGAAAGACGTGATTTTCTCGCATTCAATCAAGGCAGGAAAGCGCATCTATTACATGGATGTACGCAAGACACGCAAGGATGAGATGTATCTGTCCATCACAGAAAGCAAGAAAATTGTGAGTGGAGAAGGCGAAGACGCTCAAGTCAGTTTTGAGAAGCACAAGATTTTCCTCTACCGTGAGGATTTCAGCAACTTCATAGACGGCCTTACCAAGACCATAAAGTTCATCCACGAGGCCGAGAAGGCTTCGGACACCGGAGCCGATGAATCCGCCTCCGTAGAGGAGTCCGCTCCTGCCCAGGAGGAGTCAAAAGACGATTTTAAAATCGAATTCTGATATTTAATTGAGAATTGAAAATTGAGAATTGAGAGAATAATGAGGCGCAATTGCGTAAAAATTCTCAATTCTCAACTCTAAATTCTCAATTCTTTTTGTACCTTTGCGCCGCTTTTACGTAAAGCATACCGTAAAAGGTAGTGTTTTGTGTGATGGTGAATTGAGTATTAACAATTTAGAGTAACACGTATTAAAATGAAATCAATTGACGTAAAGGGCACAGCCCGCAACGAGTTCGGTAAGAAAGGTGCCAAGGCACTTCGTAAGCAGAACCTTATCCCCTGCAACCTGTACGGTGTAGAGCGCGACGAGAAAGGTCTTCCCGTAGCAAAGGCATTCAGCGTAACATTCGAAGAGGTCCGCAAACTTGTATATTCACCCGATATTTTCTCTGTTAACCTGACCATCGACGGCAATACCGTTCTGGCAGTTATGCGTGAGATCCAGTTCCACCCCGTAAAGGACAACATCCTTCACATTGACTTCTATCAGGTTGATCCCCAGAAGCCTATTGTTATGGCAGTTCCCGTTAAGCTCAACGGTCTGGCAGCCGGTGTCAAGGCCGGTGGTAAGCTGGAGCAGATCCTGCGCCGCGTAAAGGCCAAGGCTCTCTACACCGCTATTCCTGAGAAGATTGAGATTGACGTAACTCCTCTTACCATCGGTAAGTCATTCAAGGTTGGTGACCTGAAGGTTGATGGCATTGAGTTCACAAGCCCCAAGGAGGCTGTGATTTGCACAGTTCTGTCTACACGTTCTGCAGCTGCTGCTGATGCAACTGAGGAGGGTGAGGCAGCTGAGGCTCCCGCCGCTGAATAATAAAGAATAATGAAATATCTGATTGTGGGGTTGGGTAACCCGGGCGATGAATACCAAGATACCCGCCACAACATAGGATTTATGGTATTGGACGCCCTCGCAAAGGCGTCCAATACTGTTTTTGAGGACAAACGATACGGCTTTGTTGCAAATATGCGCATCAAGAACCGTGAGCTTGTACTCCTCAAGCCCACCACATTCATGAACCTGAGCGGCAACGCCGTCCGCTACTGGATGAACAAGGAGAACATTGAGCCCGAGAACCTTCTGGTCGTGGCCGATGACCTGGCCCTACCCCTTGGCAAGATCCGCCTGCGCAAGCAAGGCAGCGGTGGCGGACACAACGGCATAGGCAATATCATCCAGGTGCTCTGCTCAGAGCAGTTCAGCCGACTGAGGTTCGGTATTGGCAATGATTTCCCCATGGGTGCCCAGATCAAATTTGTGCTTGACCCTTTCAATGATGATGAGCGCAAGATCCTGGACGAGCGCATTCCTGTGGCTGTAGACGCTGTCAGGAACTTCTGTCTGGCAGGCATTGATGATACCATGTGCAAATTCAACAACAAGTAGGTAATTGTATGGCTGAGGCTCGTATTGACAAGTGGCTCTGGTCCGTGCGTATATTCAAGACACGCACCATTGCATCGGAGGCCTGCAAGAAGGGCCGCATAAGCGTGAACGGCGTTCAGGTCAAACCCTCCAAGACCGTCCATGAAGGCGACACCGTACAGGTGCGCAAGCCGCCCGTAACCTACTCTTTCAAGGTCCTGCAGGCCATTGAGAACCGTGTTGGCGCCAAGTTGGTTCCTGACATGATGCAGAACATCACGCCTCAGGACCAGTATGACCTGCTGGAGATGAACCGCATAGGCGGATTCGTAAGGCGCGCCGCCGGTATGGGCCGCCCCACAAAAAAAGAGCGCCGCGACATGGAAGATTTCCTGTCCGACGGTCCCTTCGACCTCCCCGAAGAATTCGACTTCGATGAATAGTCCTACGCCTGGTAGGGATATAATTTAGGGGTATAGGTATCTGAAACTACGCGCTTCGCGCTATCCCTCCCACTCCTACGGAGCGGGCCCCTCCCGTTCACAAGCCCACGGGCGGCCATGGTTTCTGATACCTATACCCCTAAATTATATCCCTACCAGTCGCGTTTGGCAACAAGTTCTATGATACGTACAACCGTCATCATAGCCTTCTCCATGCTCTGAACGGGAACCCACTCGTATCGGCCGTGGAAATTCATGCCTCCTGCAAACAGGTTGGGACAAGGCAAGCCCTTGAATGAGAGCTGGGCGCCGTCCGTGCCGCCGCGGATAGGAACCTTGACGGGATTGACGCCGGCCAGTTTCATAGCCTCACACGCAATATCAACCACATACGGAACCTTGTCTATCTGCTCCTTCATGTTGTAGTACTGGTCTGTAACCACAGCCTCAACGGTGCCTGCGCCATACTTGGCGTTCATCTTATCGGCCACTGCCTTGGCAAACTCCTTACGGGCCTCAAACCTGGCGCGGTCGTGGTCACGTATAATAAAGGTGGCCGATGCATGGTCAACCTCACCGCTCAAACCTACGATGTGATAGAATCCCTGATAACCCTCGGTAGTGCCGGGAGTCTCATCGGCCGGAAACATCTGTATAAGCTCAGCAGCCAGGAGTGATGCATTGACCATTTTACCCTTGGCATAGCCCGGATGAACCTCCAGTCCCTGTATCTTGAACACGGCCTTGGCGGCGTTGAAGTTCTCATACTCCATCTCGCCTACCTCACCGCCATCGACGGTGTAACCGAACTCGCAGCCGAATCGCTCCACGTCAAAGTGTGCGGCTCCCATACCAATCTCCTCATCGGGATTGAATCCAACGCGAACCTTGCCGTGCTTTATCTCGGGATGCTGCTGCAGATACTCTACAGCGGTGATTATCTCTGCTATCCCGGCCTTGTCATCGGCTCCCAGAAGGGTTGTGCCGTCAGTTACTATCAGATCCTCACCCTTGTGGGCAAGCAACTCGGGGAACAGGCTTGGTGAAAGTACAATGTTCTGCTCCTTGTTGAGTACGATGTCACCGCCGTCATAATTATTTACAATGCGGGGCTTGACATCCTTGCCGCTCATGGAGGGACTGGTATCCATATGGGATATAAAACCTATGGTAGGAACCTTCTTGTCCGTATTGGCAGGAAGGGTTGCGTAGACATATCCCATATCGTCCATAAACACCTCCTCAAGTCCCATACTCTCCAGTTCAGCCTTTAGCTGGCGTGCCAGATTCATCTGCTTGGCGGTACTGGGAACAGTCTCGGAATTCTCATCGGACTGCGTATCGACAGCAGTGTAGCCTAAAAATCTCTTTATCAGATCCATATTCTTGCTTTTAAAAATTATCTTAATGCAAACTTACACAAAAACGGGTAAATAGTACCAATGACGCCATCAGTTCTTGATTACGCCAAACAGGACGGCAGCCACAACAAGCGTAAAGAGTATATTGAACCCCTGAGCACTCAGGAATGCCTTGAGAGACTGGTTGTTCTCCTTGGCAAATATCTGCTTGAAATTAGTTTCAAGACCGATGCATACGAATGCTATCGAGAAGAATATGTTCTGGAAGTTCTTGGCCAGGCTCTTGTACGCGATACCGTCGGCACTCTTGCCTGCAAAGAAGATGCTGAACACGATCGATGCTATCACCATACCCACGACGAACTTGGGGAAACGCTCCCAGATAACCCTGCCGGAGGTTTTCTCAACACCCTTGGTTCCGCGGATTGACCAGTAAAGAGATATAAAGAATGCAGCAACGCCAATCAGGACATTCTGTGAGGCCTTAACGATGACAGCGGTCTGCCCTGCCTCATCGCCCAGAATTCCGCCCGATGCGGCAACGGCTGCGGTTGTATCGATTGTACCGCCAATCCACGCACCTGCCACCTGAGCCTGTGCCAGCTCATTGCCCGGGAAGAACAGCGGAAGCAGCCAGTTGCAGAGCAGCGGCATGATGTAAAGCATCGGAATAGCCACTACCATAACCAAAGATATCACATATGAGAGTTTCTTCTGGTCACCCTTGATGGTGCCGCAGGTAGCAATGGCGGCCGATACACCGCAGATACTTACCGAACTTGCCAGCATGGTGGCCATCTCATCATCGACCTTGAAAACCTTGCGTGATATCCAGAATCCGAAGTACCACACGCACAGCACCACGATCAGAGCCTGAGCCAGACCGTATGCGCCAGACTTGAGCACCTCCTGATAAAGCACGGTAGCACCCAGACATACAATACCTATCTTGATATAGAACTCACTCTGAATGGCGGGTTTGAGCCAATCGGGTACCTTAAAGCAATTGCTTATGATAAGACCCAGGATAACAGCAAACAGCACTGCCTCAAGACCGTATTTCTTGCAGAACGGTATGGTGGCCAGCGCCAGCGAAACCACTGTCAGCAGGCAGATTACCAGGAATGACAGGAATATCCCCCTAAATGGCTTTCCCGTCAGTGCCTGCGCCAGATACAGCAGAGCCAGCACAAACACAAAGATGTAGACCGCACCCAACCAGCCTTGCAGACTGCCCAAAGCACCGGCACTCTGACTGGCCAGAATTCCCGGTATCTTGAGACTGTTCATTGTATTAGGGAACAACACTGACAGAGCCAGCACTATAAATCCCAGAACGACAACTATCCACTCGTCGTTTACCAAAGCTTTTCTTGTATTACCCATATTTTTGAATCGGTTAATAATTTTTGCAAATTAAGGAAAAAATACTCACATCATTTTATATTAAATTCGCGCAATGTAAAAAAGGAGTATGAAAAATACATTGATTATACTGCTGATTCCGTTTTTGGGAACCGCGTTGGGATCCGCCTTTGTGTTCTTTATGCGCAAGGAGATGCCCGCCCTGCTGCAGAAGATCCTGCTGGGTTTTGCATCGGGTGTAATGGTGGCCGCATCGTTCTGGTCACTGATTGTTCCGGGAATGGAGATGGGTGGCATAAAGCCCTCTACCACAGGTCTGCTGGCGGGTTTTGCATTCCTGCTGCTCATAGACTATGTGACCCCTCACCTACACGCTACCGGTAAGGCCGAAGGTCCCAAGAGCCGTCTGTCCAAGACCGCAATGCTGGCCCTGGCTGTAACGATACACAACTTCCCGGAGGGTATGGCTGTAGGCGTAGGACTTGCCGGAGCAATGAGCAGCGGCGTCAACAT
>CADCLI010000086.1 GCA_902802285.1 uncultured Bacteroidales bacterium | reverse complement strand
AGGAGCCGCAGGCCGTATTACTAAATTCCAAGACTATGCTGTTGTAAGGACAATAGTTAAAGGCAATTCTTATATTGATAAAAATACCGGTTCCCTTGTAGGTGGCATATGCGGTGATCTTAGGATTGGCGGAACCGGTATAGGTGGCACAATAGAACTTAAGGGAGGCAGTTCAGATCCTGTTCTTACTGTTAAAGGTAAGGATGGAGTTGGTGGCGCTATCGGATTAATGAGATCCGAATTGGTCAATAAAGCCAGTGTGGTAGCACCTGATCAGTCCAGTAACAATAAGTTGGTTGTACAAGTTACGGGCTCTAAAAACATTGGTGGTGTAATAGGCTGCATTCGCGCCTCCAATGTTGGTGTGAATGAACAGAATATTTCCACCCTGTTTAGTAGTGATAACGCTATTATCACGGATATTTCTGTATCCATTACCGCAAAACTTAGTCCAAGATCTTATATCGAAGGATCGGGTGATAATGTTGGTGGTGCAGTTGGATACATTCATGGAAAATTTGATAAAAATAGTAATAGTTACGGAACCTTCGGTGGAAGCATTTCTTTAACGACTGCTTCAGGATCTACAACAGGCACAGCATATGTTTCCGGTAAAAGATATGTAGGTGGAGCGGTTGGACACTTTGAAGGTTTAGTTCCGACCAAATCATCAAGCAATGAAGGCGGTATTACTGTCGATCTATCATCTGCTTTATGGGCTTGTTTACTCCAGACAGGAGATTGGCCAGGTACTTGCGGAACGGGATGCCTTCAACCCTGGCATCGGCCGGTATGGATATGCCTAGCTTCTGTTCTGTGCGCTTGATTATAGAATCACAGACCGGAACGTCTTTGAGAAGTGACAGGCAATTGTCTGGTGTACGGTCCGGGATAGAGAGCGTATAGACGTAGTAGTCTTTGTTTTCCGGGCGTTTCTTGTTGAAGGCGTAGTGTGCAGCAGACTCATAGTTGCCAGTTACATATACGCCATAACCGAATTTGACCTTGCCGTCACCCTCGAGAGCGTGGGCAAGATCAAATGAGTCAAACAGTACTGAGCTGCCGTGATATGCTTTCATACTCTATAAGATTATCTGAATCTACGTTCCCACTTGGAACAGGTGGCCATTGGGGGCATATCCATCATGTTGAAGCCGCCACCAGCACAGCGGCCATGGTCAGAGGTGTCATACTCTATGAATTTGCAGAAAGGGTCTGGCTTTGTGTAGCCGCACCAGTGTGTGCATGTGGCACAGTTGTGCCAGTCAGCAGGAATAGTACTTCTTGACATAGTGAGTTATTTATTCGTTCCGTAAATATATACCATTGAA
This sequence comes from uncultured Bacteroidales bacterium, assembly GCA_902802285.1. Classification (GTDB taxonomy): domain Bacteria; phylum Bacteroidota; class Bacteroidia; order Bacteroidales; family Bacteroidaceae; genus Colenecus. Next base: position 7,311 of record CADCLI010000086.1, on the reverse strand, counting down.
ATGAATTTTCCTTTCATTAGATGTTAATAATCATCGTAATCAGAAAGGTTATGGTGAGCTGGAGGAGGTAAAGGGACTGGGCGGTCACAAAGGTTAGCTTGTGGCGGTTGGTGGCGTACTCATCAATATAGGCGTGGGCAAGCAAGTTGACCAGGAATACCAGGAGGAGTATCAAATCACCATCTGTTGAATAGTACATGAGGGGCAGCATTATCATTACTGACCATAGGATTGCATTTAGGGCTATGGCCATTGCGCTGGCATCCTTACCTCCATTGGGGTGCTCAGGCTGCTCCCAGTAGGTCTTTTGTTTAATACGGAGGAGCGCTACCGGATGAAGTACGAACTCTGTCACAACGTGCAGCAGGAGCATTACAAAGAAGATTCTGATCATATTACGTTAATGTTTATCCTACATTCTGATACATGCGTGTACGCTCGCGAACCATTGTTTCTGTTACTACTACATCGGTGGGGAGGCCGTTACGCTTGTTTGAGGGGGCATCAAACATGGTGTCACGCATGACGCGTTCCATGATGTTTCGCAGGCCACGCGCACCGGTTCCCATCTTGAGGGCGCGTTCTGCTATGGTCTCAAGCGCTCCGGATGTGAAGGTCAGGTTGATTTCATCCATTGCCAGCAGGTTCTGGTACTGCTTGACTATGGCATCCTTGGGCTCTGTGAGGATGTTGATCAGGTCTTTCTTATCAAGCGGCTCTACGTAGGTGGAGATGGGGAAACGGCCCACAAACTCCGGTATCATACCGTACTTGTGCAGATCCTCAGGCAGCAGCTGGGCGAGTATGGAGTCCTTACTCTTGCGTTTCTTTACGGCTGCGCCCGAGAAACCTATGGAGCACTCGTTACGGCCTATACGCTGGGATATGATATCCTCCAAGCCCGTGAAGGCTCCGCTGCCGATGAAGAGGATCTGGGATGTATCTACGTAAAGCAGGGACTGCTCGGGGTGCTTGCGGCCGCCCATGGGCGGAACGCCAACTTTATCGCCTTCTACTATTTTGAGGAGTGACTGTTGAACGCACTCACCTGAGACATCACGGGTAACACTTGGCCCAGCATCGGCCTTATGGTTCTTGTCTATCTCATCAAGCATTACTATGCCGCACTCGGCTTTAGCGACATCGTAATTGCAGTTGCGCAGAAGGCCGACAAGGCAGTCCTCGACGTCTGAGCCCACGTAGCCACTGGCGGTTATCTTGGTGCAGTCCTGGATGTAACACGGGACGTTGAGGAAGCGGGCTATGGTGCGTACCAGTTGTGTCTTTCCGCAGCCTGTGTGGCCCAGCAGGAGAACATTGGATTTGCCCATATCATCTGGCTTTACTGTGCCCTCAGCAATAAGCTGGAGGCGACGGAAATGGTTGTAAACGGCCACGGAGAGTGTCTTCTTAGCCTCATCCTGACCCACGACGTACTTGTCCAGCTCCATCTTGATACGGGCTGGTGTTGGGATGTTTCTTAATGCTGCTGGTAATAGGTTTGCTGATGTATTGGCCATATATGTAGTTTATTTGTTTCTCCACATATAAGTACCTGATATGATCAGTTTTCTTTCACGGAATGAGCGTTTTTTTTAGTATGCCGGTAACTGGACTGTGATATGGTTTTGGGGGTGCATACTATTGCCTTTTACCTATATATACTTGACTTGATTCTGTTCCTTTCACTGAAATGGCAAAAAAATGCACTATACCTTATAAAATTATGCGCGCGCAGGCGCACGCGCGGTTCGCTAAAAAAGCAGGGGGGATGAGACAACCAACGATACAGGGTTAAACTATGTTAAATATGGGCGTTTTTGTGGTTTATCGGCAAAATAGTAATATCGGCGAAACTACCAAATTTTTTGGCAACTTTATTTTTTGTAACGTGCAGATTTTTAAAGTCTTATTTTTGGCCGATTCAAGAAAACCCAGTAACTTTGTGCATATGAAAAACGTTAAAGAAATTAACAAAGGACTATGGTTTGATCCGGCAGTGATCAACAGAATTGAAATTGCCAATGCAAGCAGCAAGGAGTGGAATATGCTGCGGGACTACATTGTTTGTATTATTGTAGGTAAGGGCTATAAAAACACCTTCTACATTGAGGAACTAACTGATAGATGCATTGAAAAGATGCTGAACAGCTTAAAGACGTATAACCCGGAACGGGGCAAGCTTACCACCTGGGTTAATACGGTATTGAGAACTACCGCTTGGGACTATAACCAGGAACTGGATAACACCCCATGTATGGCAGACATTGAGGACGTAAAGGCTTTTCACGAAGCACACACCAGGTATGATGCGGATTCATATGACCGTAATGAGGCCATTAACCTTTTATATAAGTTTGCGTCAAAGCAGACCGGTGAGAAACGTGTGTTGACTCTCATGGTGCTGCGTGATTGTGAAAATCACGAGATTGCTGAGCGCTTAGGCGTGAAGGCTAAAGTCGTAGAAGTCAGAAAGACCAGACTCAAGACGGAGATGAGGGCGTTCCTGAAGCTTAACGGCTTTGATTACCTACCCCTTACAGCTTAATCCATATATTTAAGAGAAGCCGATGTGACGGGCGGTGGCTGATTCCATCTGCTCAGAGCGGCAGAGCTCACGGAGATAGTCCAGACTGAGCTGACGGCCAGTGAGGACATAATCAACCGTGGCCTTGCGGTTGATGTTCTCGATGAGGCCTCCGGAGAATTCATACTCTGTGGCCAAGATGCGGGCATCATTCTCAGGAAGGTCTGTGAACATGCTGCGCCAAATCTTAGTGCGTGTGTTTACCTCCGGCTTGTCAAAGCAGACTTTGATAAGGAAACGGCGCTCCATGGCAGGATCAAAGCCATCCTTGAGCGAGAAGTTGGTGGTGGCTATGAGGATGCCCTCCAGATCCTCTAGTTCCTGCAAGATGATGTTCTGCATGGCGTTTTCCATCTTATCTACCGCATGCTCCACACGGCGGCGCTTGCCGAATATGGCATCGGCCTCGTTCCAGACCATGATTGGTGCTGCATCCGGGTTTTCACGGACGGCCTTGTGATAGGACCTGAACAGGTTGGAAAGGTTCTGCTCACTCTCTCCCACCCACTTGGATTTGAGCTGGGCCATATTCACAAACCAGATGTCGCGGCCGGTTGCAGCGCTCAGATTGTAGCACGATGCGGTCTTGCCTGTGCCGGGAGCGCCGTAGAAGAGGCAGGCTACCCCCCGGCGCATTCCTTTCTCCTGGAGCCGATGCGTTATCTGGGCATAGTTATCGGGCTGCAACAGTCCGGCAATCCGGTCCAGCTCAGTCTGCTCACGCTCATTGAAGAAGAGTTCCTTGCAGGTTATCTGATCGTGAGGTATGATATGGAACGTCTGGTCGGCCAAACGGATTATTGTTGAGGTTTTGATATCACCCAGGAATTCCGATTTTGCTTTAGAGGTCAGGCAGATACTCTCCGTGCTTTCCAGGCCGTCGCAGTTTTCATGCTCTATTAGGCCCATACGGAACAGATCCAGGTCACCGGACTCAATTGTTGCGGCTATCTCAGACACGATATCGGAGTCATAAAACAGGCGGGCATAGTCTTCCCACTCAAATGATGATTCGTTCCTGCAGACGGCTCGTGAGAGCATGAAAATGAAAAGTACCTGCTCATACTTGCAAAGCTCATTGGGGCAGTTATTGTCATTCCACGCCTTGGCTATCCGGCAATCCGGACTACTGCTCAAGAGAAGGTCCATCTCTGCAACCAATGTCTTGAAGTCCATGTTGTCATCGTAGAACTCGCGGAAAATTGCGTCCAGACGGCGGCAAAACTTTGGCACACTATTGGTTTCTATATCACTTACTAAAGGAATACGGTTATTGCTTATGGCATTTACGAAAGAGTTCGGGATGATGAATGCCGAATGACTCAACCGTTCCCTGTTAAAAACAATGTATCTCTTATCTGCCAGCCGTTCCAGATCCGGTTTGAGAGTAAGGAACTTTATCTGAGTGATTCCTAGACGCTTGGCTACAGACGTGGGAGTGGGACATGAAGTGGCAGATAGAGCAAGTTCCAGTATAACGGAGAGCAGCTCCGCCTGCCTGTCTGTAATATCCAGCTCCGTGGTCAGTCGGGCATAAGCAGCATCGGGTCTGTCCATGGTAGTGGGCTTTGTATCGCCGGTCAAGAATTCAGGCAGATCGGGATCACTGTTACTTTCACGTGTTGCGTATTCATAGACGGCCTGGAATGCGTCGGTCAGGGTCATCGGCTCTTTTTCTGTTTGCTTTTTCCTGCTCATAATTCTTTGCTATTACCATATTATTATACTCCACACTTCCCAAATTCTTTCACAAAAAGTGACGCAAAACGAAACGACCCCTTTGCGTCACAACGCGCCGTTTTTGGCGGTATCGAAAATAATACCTATATTTGTCAAACAATAACCTAATACTTAATTCTTATGCCAGAAATTTTTAGAGCCTACGGCTTTGTATTTATGTTCTTTAGCCATGAACATGAGCCTATTCACGTTCACGTGATCGGCAAAGGTGGTGATGCAAAATATGTTTGGAATGGAAAGGAATTTGTGTTTTCCGAGCAACATGACATCGGGCCACAGGATTTGAAGAAAATTAAAGCCATGATTGACAATAACAGCGACATTATTGTGGATCATTGGATGAGATACTTTTATAAAAAGAACGATGAAGATAAAGAGACTATGGTTCAAAGATGACCATCTGTACATAGAGTCCGATGAAGGCAAGACTTACAGTCAGTCTTTGCTTTGGTATCATCATTTGCGTGAAGCCACAGATGAGGAACGATTAGATTATACCATCAGTACGCTGGGCATTCATTGGCGCAATCTGAATGAGGATGTCAGTTTTGAGAGCTTTGAGTACGATGATGCCGAGCCTAGCCCAATGCAGCGTTTTTTTCTTACTCACAAGGAGATTAATGTTGCTGAATTTGCCCGTTCCATGGGCATGAATCCTACCCTGCTACGCAACTACATCAACGGATTCAAGAAACCGTCAAAAGCTCAAGAGCAGAAAATCATTGACCACATCCACAAGCTGGGCGCCGAAATGCTTGGCGCATAAAAGTGACGCATTGTTCGCTCGGCCAGAAGGGACGCTTTTACCAAGCGTGCAATTGGGGTCTGACCCCAATTGTACTATTTTTGCTACTTTTGTCGGAAATATGAAACAGATAGAGGTTGTAGCCGCAATAATCCACGATGCCGATGGGCGCATTTTCGCCACCCAGCGCGGGTATGGTGATTTCAAGGATTTCTGGGAGTTTCCCGGGGGCAAGATGGAGCCGGGCGAAAGTCCGGAGGAGGCTTTGAAGCGTGAGATCTGGGAGGAGCTGGAGACGCGGATTGTGATTGAGCGGTTTATCAGGACCATTGAGTGGGACTATCCGCAGTTTCATCTGACTATGCACTGCTACTGGTGCCGCGTAGAGAGCGGTCAGCTCACGCTCAAGGAGCATGAGGCGGCGCGCTGGTTATCGGCCCACCAACTGGACAGCGTCAACTGGCTGCCGGCCGACCTTCAACTGCTGGATGAATTGTAACACTAAGATGATGAGATATTTCGTGATTTTGGCATCGGCCGTAATGATGCTGCTGTTGGGCGGATGCCGCGGGAGCAAAACGGAGCGGATATCGGCCAAAATGGCTTTTGAGGGCGTGAGCAATTATTGCCACAGCGAGTTTGACTGGAGCCCGGCGCAGGACAACCCGTCCATCATGTATGTGGCGTTGGCCGATAGCACCGACGCGGAGTACAAGCTTGTTTTCCGCAGTTATACCGGCGCGCTGACTTACTTTCACGTGGATAGGGAGAGTGGTTCCACAAGGATGGTGGAGTTTGTTCCGGCGCTCAATCTGGAGACTGAGGCCGGCACTATCAACTTGCGCGATTATCTGAAGTGACGCAAAGGGGTTAATATTCGTAGAGTTTGATGTGCAGGATTTTCCAGTCATCGGTACCGATGCGTGCGTGCCGTCCCTGATGGCTCTGATCTCCGTTTTCGCGCCGCAGATATATCAGCTGGCCATCCGGTGCAATCTGTACCTCATCGACCGACAACAGTCCCAGGCGTTTCGGATTGGGCAAATCCATCTTCACCCAACGTCTTATTCTGCTCCTGCTCCTTTTCGGTGCGGGTCTTGAAATCAACCACAACTCCGCAACCGGCCAGCAGATAGTCATATCGACCCACTTTTATCAGCATGGCGCCACCCTCGGGCCATTGTGTTCCGTCGGTGGCACGCGGGTCCCAAGGCAGAGTATAATAGTGACGGCAGGTCATTACTGTGCCTTCATCATCTATAATCCGCTCTGTATCCTCCTGGTCAAAAAGCAGTCCCCATGAGTTCTTCCTGTCGGCCGGTTTCAGATTTGAGACCTGTCTTAGCAGATTGTAGGCTTTTGTGATGTTATCGGTCTCATCGGCCGATGCCTGGTCTATGGCAAACGGCGAAAAGCCCAAAGCGTCATGCTCGCCGAACGCATACATCGCCCTCACTCCGCAATCCCTGCAGCATCGGGTCTCGGGGATGAACAACCTGTTCCTGACAACACCGCCATCCTGCGGACGTGCGGGAATGGCATACCTCCCGGCCCACATTCTGAACCCGGTATCGTAAATATCGGGAGCCAGGAAATCTATGCTGGGAGCACCTGCGTTCCAGAAATCTATCAGGTGCGCCAAAGGGCCGGCCGACGGATAGTCACCCGGCTTGCGGCCGCGGCTGTTCATGGCGGCATTCACATACAGCGGCATGTCGTGGATGGAGCGCGCCGCAAGAGCCAGCTGTTCCACATAGCAGGCGTAATGGTAGGCCATGAATTTTTCATCGGCATATTCATCGGCTCCAAATACTTGAGCAACACTTCAGGGACCTGGCCGATGTATGCCTTCTCTGCAAGCCTGGAGTGGTCACGGGCCGATTCCAGCATACCTATCTCATTCTCAATCTGCATCATCCTGACTACCTGGTGCTGCGGATCTTTCTGACCAATGCGTTCCATCAGGGCGCTGAATGCCTTGAGATCGGCCTTGAGAACGTTGTCACTGAAACAACTGGCTATCTCAAGCGGCTTTCCGGCAGCTGTTTCGGCCCTGGGAAAGCGCTTGGTGTCCTGCTTGAACCATCCCGGAGCATAACAGGACATTGAGTTTTTCCACGCCCCGAACCAGAGGAACACAATCTTAAGGTCCTGGCTGCGTGCCACGTCGATTGTCCGGTCTATGAGCGTAAAGTCAAACTTGCCCTCAACAGGTTCCAGCAGCTCCCAATAAGCGGGT
>CADCLI010000085.1 GCA_902802285.1 uncultured Bacteroidales bacterium | reverse complement strand
GAAGTTGCCTTTTCTCTTCGTCAATATCTATTTCCAGATCGGATGTCAGATTATACCTGCCTGTAACATCTTGTCTGCATATTTCAAAAGGATAAACATATTCAGCTCTGTTCCGGTAATTCACGACATCACGGTTTATAGAATACGTTTTTCGCCAGACTTTGGGAATACGCTCATAGGGATAAAACTGGAAACCGGCCGGCAATATCAGGGAATTGACAGTTGCCTGTTCCTGGCCATGGTCATCCAGGAAGACATACCAGCTATGCCCTTCGCTGTTCCTTCCCCACGAAGGCACCTGGTCTATCACAACCGGGAAACCCAGACTCCTGAAAACCGCTGTACCCATAGTGACATAATCCAGACAACTGCCATAAGTCATTCTCAACCATGTGGCTGCACTGCGCAACGGGATACCTTCTCTTTCCTGCCATATCACTCTAAGCCCTATCGCCGATTGCTTGGTATGTATTTCATTACGGACTATTTCTATAGCACCGTATGTGCTGTTCCTTTCAAAGTCTGATTCAGGAATAACGCTTAAACTGTCACTATAATGGTTTGAAAGGGAATCGCGCCATGCATCAAAACTCTGCAATTCTGTTACTTTATATGGCAATACCCATTCCTTGAATTCATTGAATGTCAAATGGCTTGCCCAAGGGTGAGTCCTCCAGGCTGTAAAAGCCTTATCTATGCTGTTGATCAAATAGTCCGATGTTATCACCTCTACATCCGAGATAACCTTCTCTGCCTCTGCAAAGTATTCACGGTCGCTTATCTCTCTCAGGGTATCCATCTGCCAATCCGGACTTGGACCTGTTCCAAGTATTTCAAGAGCCTTGCTGTAATATCTGTTTATTGCCGATGTATCATTATATGAATAATGAGCCGGCATATTTGAAATCAGAAACTTTGCCGCTTCCAGTTTTTCATGATCCCGATCTATCCTTTTGTAATGATTTAAAACTTCAATCAGTTCTGACCTGTTATCACCAGCGGCTTTCAGAGCGTATTGAAGATATAAGAAATCATCGCTACAACTACTGAACGCCACTGTTGACAACAGTACAAACAAGGATATCACAATTTGATTCGGTAAAATTCTCATAAGGGCGCGTTTTTCCATTTGTTCAGATCTGTAGAATTAATGTCTCCTGTATTTAAATATTCTATTTTACCGTTTTTGTGCAATATGAACGGGTCGGTTAACTGTACAAGACTTGTTCCGTCATATCCCATTACTGAATACAGTACCTCTCGTCCCATATCTTTAAAACAGGCTTTTCCGTGTTTTACCATACCAAAATCCACAATACGCCAAGGATTCACGGAGTCTCTTACTGCCGATGCAATATAAACGTATCTATCCTTTAACTTCCTGCGCTGTTGCCTCTCCAATGGCAGTTGGATGTCACTTGTAAGGAAATATTTAGATGTCACATCTGTTTTGGCCAATGCAAACGGATACCTGTATTTGGCCCTGTTCATATACCTTAAACGGTCTTCATTTATTATATAGGTATTCCTGAATACCTTTGGACCGCGTTCATAGGGAAAAAAACCGCCACCTATGATTGTTGAAAGATCCCATTCTGAAGTGAGTTCCTCTCCACGGTCAGACAATACGACATACCATTTGGTCGCAGCGACATTCCGGGGGTCATACGGGAGTTTCATCAAGAACAGCTGGAATACCGGCGGAACCGAATATCAGAACTGAAGTCAGGGCATAATCCGCAATGTTACCGAAAGTCTGATGCACCTGAAGAGATGCCTCCAATAAAGGTAAGCCTGAAGTGGTATACAGACCGTATCTTTTTAAACGGTTATATGCCTCGTTCCGCAACATGTCTGCTACACCCATGGTAGTATTGTACTCAACATCATTCTTGACAGGCTCCCTTAAACCATTACCGAAATGGGCGGACATCGTATCTCTCCAATGGTCCAGTTCCTGCAGTTCTGTGGCCTTATCGGGTAACAGCCACTCCAGATATCCATTAAAAGAGAGTTGGCTTGCCCAAGGACAGGTTTTCCACTGATTATAGGCTTTATCAATATTATCAATTAGATAATCCGATCTGATAATTTGGGCATCAGGGACTGTAACACCCGTTAAATGCCTGTATTTAAGATTTGTCTCTATAAGCAGACTGTCGCGCTGCTGCTCCGGGGTCAAAGATTTGTCATCAAGTATCCTCTCTGCATACCTATAATAATCATATATCTCATTGCTTGCATATGAGTAATGCGCGGGCAGGTTCTCTATTATATATCTGGCCGCCAGCATTTTTTCTTTATTCCTGTCAACAAGACGGTAATGATTCAATACTTTCTCAAGTTCCACACGATTCGGACCGGCCGAATCCAAAGCATCATGCAGATTGTTACAACACGAGATCATGCATAACAATGTAATGAATGTTATCGACATCAAAGGTGATTTCATTTTATCAAAATTTATTTCGTTCAATTATTGAAAAGGACTGCAACAAAGATATCCGCTTTTATAAAAACAATAAAAAAAACCGGCGTTTTTTGTTATGACACTTTTTTATCTATATCACTGATTATTTGATGATTATTTTGTTAAAATATATTAACGATATGACATACGCCAAAACGGGTCTGAAATGGCGGTATTTGCATATGACCGCTTTGGGCTTTAGGGGCAGAAACACCTGGGGCCGCCTTCCCAAAGAGGAAAGCAGCCCCGGGTCTTACGGAATTCCCATCCTGAATGAGACGGGTCTAATGGGCGGTCATATTCTTGAAAGCCTCACCAAATATGTAGTAACTGGTGTTGCCGGCTATAGTACCTTCATTCTGACCCCAAAGGAATGGCCAGTCATCATAGTTCTCAAAATGGTCTGGTTTGCGGAACAGCAGGCCGGGAGCCACGTTGCCGGGGATGAATGAGAAATCGGCACGATTGTTTCCGTAGAACACCTGCTTGGGACGCGCGGCACCCACTGCTGCCACCAGTGAGTAGTTGTGGTACGGGTGGCAGCCGAACATGAATGCTGCAGCGTTATAAGCGTACTTCTTATCGATGATATCCGGGAAGTAGAGGTTTGCAAAAGCTGCGGTGGTTCCGTAAGTTACAACGGCACCGCTGCCGGCCCAGTTACCTTCGCCGATAGGTACACCGTAAGGATTGTTATTAGATACCTGCTCCAGATAATCCTTATACTTCTCGGCATACGGACGCAGACGCTCCTTATAGGCTGCATCCATATAAGGTATGGCATCCATTGCGGTGCGGATGCTGCCGTTCACGTTGCGGTCCAGTGCCGGCCAAATCTGCTCCACGAACTGGTCTATATATGATTTCTCGCCGGTTGCAATGTAAAGCTGCAGGTTTGTAGCCATATTGCCGCCACCTCCACGGTTGCCGCCGCCGAAGCCCTGGCCGCCCTGACGGTTACGGTTATTGGCCATGCGGCTCTGCATGATCTGTGTAGCCTCGGCCTGAAGACGCTTGGACTGCTTGAGGCAGCGGGCCGACAGTTCATCGTTGTAACCCTTGAGCACGCGGCTGGCTGCTGCGAACATATTGGCTGCGTTGATATCGCTATTGGGGTTCCGGTTGGTGAAAGCCCACATGTCATCGGGGGTTCCGCTGCGCTTGCCGTCGGCCGATTTCACATACTTGGGCAGGCTGGGATCATAGTGCAGACCGTCGGTGATGGCGGCTGCATCGCCCAGATGGTGGTAATTGTCCAGAACTGAGTTGGACAGGGCCGATGACATGAATCCGATATTCTCGGCCTGAGCCAGAAGGTTAAGCACACCGTGCTCGATGTACTGCAGAAGGTCAGGTTTGCCGTCGGGACGGTGCAGGTCTACGTAACGCTGCTCCTCGCTCACGAATGTTTCGTCACGCATGGGGTGGAACAGCTCCCAGGCGGCCACCATGTTTTGAACCACGCTGATGTTTGATCCGGTTTCGATGTCAAAGTCGCCGGCATCAAAGTAACCGCCCACGTTCAGGCCCGGGATAAGCTCATATGGTTTGTACTTGGTATTGGTCTGGGCGCCCTGTGAGTGCAGGTCAAAGTGGTCGCTCTGCGGAGCCTGCAGATAACCCTCCTTGAACGGCTCGCCGTGCCAGATGCGGTATCCCTCGTTAACGGTCATGTGGTTCATGTGGATGGGAATCCATACATCGCTGGTGGCATCGGTAATCCAGTTGTAGACCGAGTTGTCGATGATAAAGTTACCGGTCTTGTAATCACCGTATTTGATATAATATATACCCGGATCGCGGACATCGCTGAAGTCAAACTTTACATAATTGTACTTGTAGTAGATGCCCCAGACGTCAGTCTTGCCCTTGTAGGCCAGCTTCTCAGAGCCGTCATCCATGATACGGTAAATCTCGGCGGTGGGCTGTGGCTTGTCCATCTTGTCTATCTCGATGACTGCGGTCTTGGGCTGTGAAGGCACGTATCCCACCTGTGAGAAGCCGATGTTGGGCTCACGGATCCAGCCTAGTATGGCGTGCGGTTCAACAATCCAGGTAACCACCTTGCCTGTCTTGCCTGCGGGCAGAACCGAGCGGAGCACGAACCAGCCGTTCTGGGCAATCATTCGGCCATCGTAAAGCTCCAGTGTGGCATCATCGGACGTAATCTTTATCATGCGCTCGGGGGCATCGGGAGCAATCAGGATGTTGTGGCCGGTCTCCAGGGGCAGAGGGTCAACAAATTCGCCTGTTCCGCGGTCATCGTAGGTACGGAATCCCTTGAACTGGCGGGGCTTTTCATCGTTGGATACGGCCTGGGTCTGGCTCACTGCGTAACGCGGGAAGCGGTTGGGACGGCCGTCCATGATGTAGGTCTTGCCCCAGTACTGTGAGGGCAGGAACTCCAGATTGAATCCGGCTTTTCCGGCCAGGAACTCGGGCACGGGCTTGTCCAGATAGACCGCAATCTCCACGGCCTTACCCTTGGCTGTCACCACCACGCGGGAGTCAAAGTCATAATCGGCATAGCGCATGGCCACCTCAATGGACTGGTTGACCGAGTCCACAACGCGACGGGGCGAGGCTGGCACCAGGTCCCACTGCTCGGGTGTCTTGTTAAGACGTACGGCACCACCCTGCACGGTACGCACGCCGTGATGGATGATCTCTATTCCGGAGTTCTTCTCATCGTTGAATCCGCCCGAGAATGTGTTGCTGAACACCAGGACGTTAACGCCCTGTGTCTCAAAATACTCCTTGTCATTGAGCTTAAGGTCAGGAGCCTCCTTGGGTGCCTTTTCACACGCTGCTACCAGAAACGCAGCAAGTCCCATAAGGACAATAGTTCTTTTCATAACATATTTAAGGTTAACAGTAATTGACTCGGTTAGTTTCCGTAAATATATATAATCCATCTCAATTTTCAATTCTCAATTCTCAATTTTCAATTAATTTCGCGGCCGATATGAACAAACTGGTGATTTTTGACCTGGACGGAACGCTGCTCAACACCATCGATGACCTGGGCACCGCCGCCAACCACACGCTGGCAGAACTGGGTCTGCCGCAGCACACTCTGGATGAATACCGCCTGATGGTGGGCAACGGAATGCGCAAACTGATAATGCGCGCCCTGCCACAGGACAAAGCCTCCGATGATGCCTTTATAGACAGTACATTAAAACAGTTCCTGGAGTATTACGCCGCTCATATAGACGTCTATACCAAGCCCTATCCCGGAATCCCCGAACTGATAAACACCCTTTCCAACAACGGATACCTGCTTGCGGTGGCATCGAACAAGATACAGGCAGGAGCCGAAAGACTGATAGAGAGGTTCTTTCCCGGCATACCGTTTGTGGCAGTGATGGGCAACAGTCCGCTCTACCCGCTCAAACCAGACGCCGCAGTGGTGGAATACATAATGGATAAGGCAGGAACTGACCGCAACAGCACCGTGATGGTTGGAGATTCGGGCACCGATATCCAGACCGCCCGCAACGCCGGCATCCCCATAATAGCAGTTAGCTGGGGTTTCCGTCCCCGCCACGAACTGACATCGGCCGACTACATTGCTGATTCAACTGACGCATTAGGGTCGTTTAACTTTGCGTCGCTTTTTAAAAAGTGACGCAAAGTTAAACGACCCTAATGCGGCGATTTTTTGGAAAGGAAAGATTCCAACGCCTGATTGCGCCGGGCTTCAAATTGTGCGGCCTGAGGTGTGCCGGGATTAAGGATCTTGTGCTGCATCATGGAGCGCACCTTTTCGGCCTCTGACAGTAACTGCCTGTCACTGTCGGCTAATGCAAAATCCATAAAACGCTCAAAAATATAATCGGCAGCCAGGGCCGACGGATGCATCATGTCATCAGCATAGAAACGATAGTCACGGAGTTCATCCATCAGGATTTCGTATGCCGGGAAATAATGTGCGTTGGGATACCTGCTTACCAGTTTCTCAATGCCCAGATGCAGCGTGGCCTTACTCAGGGTGTTGGCGTGCAGGCCATCGGCCAGATGACGCACAGGACTAACAGTGAATATCCACTGCCTGTTTGGGCGGGCGGCAACATACTGGCTCAGAGCATCGTAAACCTGATCTGCATCAATCATGGTACGTTCAAACCGCTCTGCAGGCAGTTTGTGGCAGTTGGCCACCACCATTCCCGACTCCTTATCCGTATATATAAATGCCGTACCCAAAGTAACCACTACCCAACCCTCACGGTAATAGAAGTCCGATGCATCCGCCAATGCCTTGTTTGCGTTGTCCAGAAACTCTTGCGGAGTGGGCCGGCTGAAACTTCCGTGATGATGGAAAGAGCAGAATCCACCGGGGGTTTCAATCACATCCTCAGGTATGAAACTACACTGGTCAGCATTGATTCCGTGACCTTCCAACAATCCAAGACAGTCCGATATGGAGCAGGGATTGAACAGCACGCCGAAGGGGTTGACCATAGCATCAAAATAGCGCTCGCTGCAACGCCGCCCCATCTCATCGGCAAAACAGGAGCCTATAAACAGTATGCTGTCCCGATAGGTAAGCTTGACCTCAAGCGGTTCTATATCAACAGGCGTGGTCAGTTTCATAGCACAGGGAAACGATCCTTTTGTGTCATTTTATTCCCTTGTACTCAGCGCAAACCTGATGATAAGATTCCAGGTTACCGATGTCATATCGGCGCCCGGGCATCTCCATGGCATATACGGGAGTCTGTGTGCAGAGCCAGGCTATGTAACTGCCGGGGGCATCTGTTCCGCAACCGGCTGCGATACCGGCGGGAACCAGACGGGCATCGGCCTTGGTGTAGTAGTAGAACGGCGGACAACACCAGTTGGAGCGGGGCTGTGCAGGCTTCTCCTCCATGCCGATGATACGGTCATCGGGAGCAACCTCAACAACACCGCATTTGGTAAGACGCTTTGAATCAGCTTCATAATAACGCATTATGCATGACGTCTGCTTGGAGTGCGCATAACGGACAAACTTCTGCAGGCTGAAATCCAGCACGTTGTCACCGGCAATGACCAGCATGTCATCATCCAGCTTAAGGCTCTCTATGGCAAACTGGATGTCACGGACCGCGCCCAGACGGGTCTCGTTGGTGCTGGTCCCGTCATCCACAACGGTAATCTTTACACTCTTGCCTTGAGCCCACTCATTGAAATGGTTAGCGAACTTATGGTTTGAAATAACCACGTATTCATCGACCAGTCCGGCACCTTCTATATCATCAATGAGCCAGTCCAGAATGGTCTTGTCTCCAACCTTAAGAAGGGGCTTGGGGAAATTCTCGGTAAGCGGATACAACCTGGTTGCATAACCCGCAGCAAGTATCAGGCATTTCATAGTTTCAATCCGTCGGCCGAATGACAGATGGTGGCCATATATTTGCCCTCAAGGGCGGGGAATGTCTTGAGGTACTCCTTTGAAACCTTGTCAATAATGCTCTCGCGGTAAGCGGGGTCAATCAGCGCCATGCAGCAGCCCTTGAAACCGGCACCGCTGAACCGGCCTCCGTAGATGCCGTCGGTGCGGGTCATTATATCATACAGGGTCTTGAGTTCGGGTGAACCTGTCTCCCAGTTGTAGATAGATGAGTTACCCGACTGGAAACTCAGACGGCCGTACTCCTCAATATCACCCTTACGCCAGGCCTCGGCACCTGCCATGACGCGCTCCTGCTCCGTGTACCAGTGCTCGGCACGCTTGCGCCAGTTGTCCGGCAGACGGTCCTTATAGGTATCGTAGACATCACGCGGTACCATTCGGAAATAGGTCTCGCCAAACTTGCCGTACTCCATACCTGCGTATGCCAGCAGAGCATAAGCAGCGCTGCGGCACTCATCCACCCTCATATTGAACTTGCTGCCTGCCAGAGTACGCTCCACACCGCTGAAGAAGATTGCAATTTCATACGGTTTCATCGTCGGTTTTGTAGGAATAAGCTCATATGTATCATCCTTGGTGTCCAGATAGAGCAGATGGTCCTTTCTGGAGTACATCTCACAGCTCTGGTCCAGCTTGCCGCTGTTAACACCCACATAATTGTTCTCCGATGCCATTGCAATTGTTATCATCTCGAGCGCAGTCAGCTTGATGTTGTTTACCTTACACAATGCCGACAGGAACACCAGACATACAGCTGCTGATGATGACAGTCCGCCAATGGGCAGAGTTCCCTCTATCACACCGCAAAGTCCGGTGGAAAGGGTGTAACGCTGAGCCAAAGCGATGGTCACACCGCGCAGATAATCGGCCCAGTCATTCTGCTTGACATCGGCTATCTCACGGCTATGGAACTGGGCGCGCTTGTCAAACTGCAGTGACTGCAGCTCTATCACGCCGTTCTGTTTTGAACTGTAGGCAAAGTGAATGCCTCGGTCTATAGCCAGGCCGGTGATACGGCCCAACTGATGGTCTACATGAGCACCTATAGGACAAATACGGTATGGGCAGAAAGCCACGTCCTCAGGGTCCTTCTTATACGTCTCACGGAAAATCTCCTCGCACTTCATATCTCAATTTTCAATTCTCAATTCTCAATTCAAAACCCGTTGGGGTTTTTCTTGGGGCTTGATGCTGTACGGAACCTTGACTCCGTTAACTCTCTCAAACGCCTTGACCACATCCAGCACGGAATAGCCATGACCGGTGCCCAGATTGTAGAGTCCCAGGCCGCACCCCTGTTCAATTGCCTTCAGTGCGCACACATGACCGCGGGCCAGATCCACCACATGTATGTAATCACGTACTCCGGTGCCGTCGGGGGTATCGTAATCATTGCCGAAAACGCCCAATTCATCGCGTTTTCCTACCGCAACCTGTGTCACGTAAGGCATCAGGTTGTTGGGTATGCCGTTTGGATTCTCGCCTATCAGACCGCTCTCATGGGCGCCGATGGGGTTGAAATAACGCAGCAGCACCACGTTCCACTCCTTATCGGCGTACTGCATATCGGTCAATACCTGCTCCAGCATGCTCTTGGTCCAGCCGTAAGGGTTGGTGCAGACACCTTTGGGGCACTCCTCGGTGATGGGAATTATCTGCGGATTGCCATAGACGGTGGCGCTCGATGAGAATATTATGTTCTTTACGCCGTGGTCACGCATGGCCTGTACCAGCACCAGCGTACCGCTTATGTTGTTCTCATAATACTCAATGGGCTTGCTTACCGATTCTCCTACAGCCTTGAGACCTGCAAAATGTATACAGGCGTCAAACCTGTACTGCTCCAGCACCTTGTCCAGTCCCTTGCGGTCGCGTATATCAACCTTGTGGAACGGTATCTCCGTGCCTCCCAATATCCTGGATACACGTTTCAGACTCTCCGGGCTGGAATTGCTCAGATTATCCACGACTACGGCGGTATGACCTGCCTTGTAAAGCTCTATTATGGTGTGCGATCCTATGAATCCCGCTCCACCGGTTACCAGTATATTCATTATTAACTTTGACTTTAGCGTTGGCTTTGGCTACCATGGGGTGCGTGACCAGGGCCAAAGTTCCGTTTAAAAGCCAATGCCAACGCCAATGTTTATTTAACGTTCTTAGTCTCAACAGTCCAGTCGGGACGCTGCTCCAGGCCACAGGGCTTTCCTGTAAACATCTTACTGGCCTCCTTATCGTCCTTGAGCTGCCACTGGAGCCATGCCAGCGCTGCTATTGAAAACTCGCCGCCGTGAGGCTGGCCGTATGTACCGCCGTGACCTACAGGATAGTTCACTGCAACTGCGGGAACATGGTCAATGCGCTTGTAGTCGTCCATGCCGTTCTCGTATGCTATATCGGTGGGGCCGCCCAGCAGATACATCACCGGAGTGTGAATCTTCTTAAGGTCATCCTTAGCGGGCATCGGCATACCGGGAACTGCTCCTGACGGGTCTATGAACGAACCGCTATTACAGATCATGATAGCCTTGAGCCTGGGATCGGCCGCATTGACAAGTGTCTGCAATCCACCGCATGACATACCTGCAGCTGCTATGTTCTTAACGTCCAGCTTACCGTAATAAGGGCTGTTCTTATCAGCATTCTGAGCTATCGCCCAGTCCAGTCCCTCAATCTGCTGCTCGGCTTTGGACTGAGCTCCGCGGTAACGCTCACCCTCGGCAGGCCAGTAACCTATAGCCACCACAAAGAATCCGTGCGATGCAATCTCGCTAAGGAAATTCTGATGCTCCCAGGGTGAGTTGGTGCAGGCTCCGTTGCCCCAAACCAGAATGGGCAGCGGGTTCTTCTTATCAAACTTGCTAAGGTCAGCAGGACGGAAAATGGTATGTGCCTCCAGACTTGGTTCCTCAACCATGATTGCCTTGTAGGGGCCTGTACCGCCGTCCTCAACCGTACGGTTCTTGGTGTAAGTCTCTGCCACCTGGGCATTGCAGCCCATAACAAACGCTGCACTCAGCAGCAAAGAAAGAATCTTCTCCATATCATGTAGTTTTTGTAGTCTTTCGCAAATATAGACATTATTCTCGTTTAGGAGGGAACTTTTTGGGGTATAGATATCTGAAACTATGCACGCCGAACCTTAGGTTTGACGAGACAACGGCTCCGGGCTACTACGAGCCCCTACGGACCCTAAACGGCGAACGCCTCCTTTTTAATCCCCTTCGGGGCTTAACAGTCGTTAGACGAAGCGCCGTTCTTAACGGGATCCTCCGTGGGCTCTCCGCTTAACGCCCTCCGCCAATGCTCGTCAAACCCAAGGTTCGGCTGCTGCAACAAGTTGCAGGGTTTCCGATACCTATACCCCAAAAAGTTCGCTCGCTTAGTAAGCTTTTGTAATAGTTAGTACTCCGGCAGATAGGGCGGGAACGCTCAGGATTACGTCGTTTCCATCGAGCTTTCCAGATGCTTTCTGCAGGGCCACTGCGTTCTTGTTATCCATGCTGTTGGCTACGGTCAGGGAGCCGGGAGCATAGTACTCGAACTCTGTTGCCGATA
>CADCLI010000084.1 GCA_902802285.1 uncultured Bacteroidales bacterium | reverse complement strand
CGATGAGGCAACTGCCGGAGAATACTATCTGGATTCACTTGCAGTACTTCCCAAATACCGGAATAGAGGTATAGCATCGGCACTCATCAAGGAGATGTTTCGCCTGCGTGACGAGGCCCGCATACCATTGGCAACCATTGCAGTCGATCCGGACAACGGAACAGCCTACCATCTGTATAAGAGTCACGGTTTCCGCCACGATGGCCGGATAATGGTATTCGGCACTACATATGACCGTTTGGTGTGCCCCTGAAAATTTAATTCACTCGATGGTCTCCCTCTTCAGGCTCTCTATGTAACGGTCAATACGGCGCAACTCATCAGGGATGCGGATGTTCTGCGGGCAGTCCCTCTCACAGCGGCGGCAGGCTATGCAGTGATCGGCCTGACGTACTGTAGGAATGGCTTCGTTGTAGGCCAGCAGATACTTGCGGCGGGCACGTGCATAACCCTCCTGTTCCTTGCTCTTTACGTATGTGCCGGCGGTGATATTGTCATTGTAGAACTTGAATATGCCGGGTATGTTGATGCCGTAGGGGCAAGGCATGCAGTAGTTGCAGGCGGTGCACTTGACCAGCGGATAATCCTCCATCTGAGTTGCCATATCAAGCAGGAACTTCTTTTCTTCATCGTCAAGAGGCTGGAAATCAAGGAATGACTCCAGATTATCCTGCAGATGTTCCATATAGGTCATGCCGCTCAGAGCGCACAGCACACGCGGGAAACTGCCCACGTAGCGGAACGCCCATGATGCTATTGAGCGCTCGGGCTCCCGCTCCTTAAGCTGGTCGGCAATCTGTGCGGGCACATCCGATAAGGCTCCACCGCGCAAAGGCTCCATGATTACGATGGGGATCTCACGCTTGTCGAGTTCTGCATACAGATAATCGGCCCGAGTGTTGCGACCGTTGGGATGCTCCCAGTCCACGTAGTTCATCTGTATCTGGACAAAATCCCAGTGGTATTTGTCGTGCAGTGCCATCATCTGGTCAAATCCATCCTTGTGGCCGTGGAACGAGAATCCCAGCTTTCGGATATGACCGGCCTCACGTTCTGCAACCAGGAACTCCATGATTCCGGTGTTCTCAAAACGGTTGCGGAAATCATTGCCGTCCTGGATGGAGTGCAGCAGATAATAGTCTATATAGTCTGTCTTGAATATCTCCAGTGACCGGCGGTACATCGTCACACAACCGTCATATGTGGAATTGCCGAACACCGACAGTTTTGTTGCCAGTATCCAACTTTCACGCGGATGGCGGTTCAGGGCCTCAGCAGTGGCACGCTCGCTGTCACCGCCCAGATATACGGGCGATGTGTCAAAATAGTTTACGCCATGCTCCAGTGCAAAGTCAACCAGGCGGTTAACCTCATCCTGGTCTATCACGTTGCGTCCCTGCTCATTACGTTTCTGTGGCCAGCGCATGCAGCCGTAACCCAGCACTCCTATGCCGGGATAGTGCTGAAGCATTTTTCCATGCAGGTCCTTGTTTGATGTACCGGCCTTGCTGGGATTCTTGGCAGCCTTGGGAGTGCAGGAATCAAGAGCCAGTGCGGCTGCACCTGCGCCCATATATTTTATAAAATCTCTTCTGTCCATAGTATCAAGCATTGTGGTGAATAGATAGTCCGTTTACTGTTATGGCGCTGATGGGGCGTGAGGGGCAAAGGTTCTCACATGCACCGCAGCCTATACACCGGTCCTCGGATACGGTAGGTATCTGCATACGTGATCCCGGCTGACGCACCATCCTTATGGCGCCCGACGGGCAGTGATATGCGCAGTTACCGCAACTGTCCTTACCGGTTGCAGGCAGGCAGAGGTCCAGATTTACATGAGCCACACCTATACGTACAGCCAGTTTCTGCTCCACGCTGACCGGCTTGATTGCACCGGCCGGGCAGACCTGGCTGCAGGCATTGCATTCCGGACGGCAATAACCCTTGTCATACTCCATGACCGGCTGCATGAAATGCTCCAGGTCCGATGACGGGCGCAGTACTTTATTCTTGCAGGCGCTTACACAGAGCTGGCAGCCTGTGCAGTGGTCATAGAAATTCTTTACACTGCCGGCTCCGGGCGGAACGAGACGCTCCGAACGATTGGGGGATTTCTTATCGATCACCTCGGCAAATCCACCGTGCATATGGTCCTGTGCATGTACGGCAGCACTTGCAGCCAACACGGCACCGGTTACCAGGAATGCGCGCCGGCCATCATCCACGCTGTCATTTGCGGGAGCGGGAGCTGCCTTTCTTGCGGCATACCTGAAACTTATGGCTTTATCCTGACAGGTCTCTATGCAGTCAAAGCAATCCACACAACGGCTGTAGTCAATCTTGTGGTTCTTTGTATCGATGCATCCTGCCTTGCACTGACGTCCGCACTTGCCGCAGTTTATGCATTTGCTCTCATCAATAACGGGACGCATCAGTGAAAACCTGCTTACAAGACTCAGGAGAGTTCCTATAGGACAGATGGTGTTGCAGTATTCACGCCCCCACATCCATGCACAAACGCAGATTATTATGAGAGTAAGCAGTCCTGTAAGCAACAGAGGCAATGTAACAGAACCGGATGCTGTTGCCACTATTGACTGTACCATACGGCCGTAAGCGCTGTAAGGTGCAATCAGGGCAATGAGCATCTGGCCGCTTGCAATGATTGATACTATAGAAAGTACCAACACTGCGTAGCGCACCCATCTGTGCTCACTCACGTATTTGAACTTGTGTGTTTTCTTCTTCTTGAAAAGTTTCTCACCCTTACGGCGTATCCAGATTACGACATCCTGGAATATACCCATAGGACATATTATGGAGCAATAGATACGCCCGAACAGCAGCGTCAGCAAAAGAACGCCTACAATCACGGCAAAGTTCAGGGCAAGCAGCGAAGGCAGGAACTGGAGCTTTGCCATCCAGCCCCAACAGTTCTGCCCGATTCCTGTAAACAGCAGTGTTATTCCCACGAGGAACAGCACTGCAAGCACAATTCTTGTTTTCTTCAACATATTCAGTACGGTTGACTTTAATATATATCCTTCACTTTATCTCTACACCCATAATATTGAACTTACGGTTATCGGGCAAAATCAGGAACAGATTGCCTTTCTCATCAATATATTTTACCGCACGATTGGGTTTGGTTTTGTATGCATCAATGTATGGAACAACTGTTTCAGTCTGGTTATACGTGGCTGTATAAATGGTATTTCCTGTCACGACCGATATTTCCGGAGACCAGCCAGTGAATGAATAGTTATAATCATCGGTTGACTCTCTGACAGGTTCAGCACCCTTGTACTCGGGAACAGTACCATATTCCATCTCAGACTGCTGCAATACTGTACCATCCCAATCAACGAACGAGACCGTGAATTTGGAAGCCTCAACCTGTATCTGTATAGTGGCACTCACTCCCGAGCCATCAACAGCTGTCGCCTTAACCGTAACTGTACCGCCAGAGTGAGGATTCCGGGCCACAAGCAATCCGTGATCAATTGTTGCCAGGTCGTCGCCCGAAATTATCTCCCAGGTTACCGACTGATAAGTGGCGGTGACGGGCAATATCTCAGCATAAAGGTAAATAGCCGGTTTTGCGTCACTGAGAGTATAGCTGTTGTTGGATGACAGGATTGACAACCGCTCAACGTATGTAGCCTTAAATGCCGTACCCGTATTTACGGTGTTGCTTCGGCCCGTAAGGCCGCCTCGTGACGGAGCGTAGGCCACAGTTTGACGCTGCGCAGAACCCGGAGCCGAATTTGACAACACATACTCTATAGCATAATATGGCTGCCCGGCATCAGCCGCGACATCAGTATAAGAAGTGCTGGCTCCCGATACCGACGCGATCTGTGTCAATGCCGACTGCGACGAACCGCGAAGTATGTTATAAGTCTGAACTACAGCGCCTTCATACTTATTCCAAATCAGATTGTAGCTATTGTCCTGCAAACCTCTGTTAATGGTCATGTGTACGCTCATGTGTACATCGCTTCGGGGAGAAAGCAATCCGTCGGCCATAACGCCCACCATAGCATAACGCTCCGTCTTTACTCCCAAATCAGATGCCAAATCGGTATATGTGCCATCCGATGCAGGAACTCTGGCCAGCTCCGTAAACTGGTTATAGACGTTAGTCTCCTTAAGGATGACCACTTGCGGGAAATAATCGGCATCGGCATCAAATCCAATAACGTTATGACCGGACGCATCGGCACCAATCAGCGTTATATACGGGATCTGGTCAGTACCAAGAATCTCCACTTCCTGATTGAATGTCTTTGACGTGCCGTTTGCATTTGTCAAAGTAAGCTGCAATCCCAAAGATCCGCAAGACGCTCCTTCACTGACTGTAATCATATTGCCGGATGCATAGATGTCATCATCCCAATCCTGACCGTCAGTACGTTTCCATTTGGCTGACATTCCATCAGGGATATCGACTGTTGAGGTAAAGCCCTCAAACAGATACCTGGGCAGTGTAACCTGGGCGTCGTTGACATCGACGGCTATCATACGCTCATAGGTCTTTCCATTCAGGGTAAGCTTGATTGTCTTTACGCCACCGGTATTCCAACTCACGTGATACGGACCGAAACCATTGCCGCTTACAACTGTCCCGCCATCAAAATCCCATGCAGAATTACCCGACGTGCTCTCGCCCATGTAAGTGATGATTGCATCCTTCCCGATGCTCACCAAAGTGGGAGCTTCTATCACCTGACGGTCGATACTTACGGTAACAGGAGCAGAGAACTCACTCATCTCGTTAAGCAGGTCTATTGCCTGTATCTGGATCTCATACTCACCTACTGTCATTGCTGAAATGGGAACCTCATACCTGGTCGCAGCGATATACTCATAGCCGGGCAGGTAAGCAGCATTCGCATTCAAGCCATTCTGCGGAGAAATCACGAACGCACCTGCACCGGTCTTTCCTTTATGTTTCACTGAAAGGTTATACCTCATCTGGACAGCCGGGGTATAATCATCCTTGGCACCATCCCATTCTATAAGCATACCATCGGCAGTCTGCACGGCACGCACGCCTGTAGGTGCTGCTGGTTTGGTATTCTCATTCTCCGGATGCAGGACCTGATACTCATATCCTTCAAAATCAGCCCAAGTCGCCACCCACTTGGCATTGACCTGATTCAGCATTGAATTATCAAACCAGGTATAGACAAACCCTTGATCTGTCACACCATTAGCACCCATATAGAAGACATAAAGACCAGTCTTATCCTTTGACCTGTTGGGCTGAAGTGAAACGACATCCGGATATCCGTCATTGTTCATATCAGCAAAGGTATAGTCAAAAGGATGATAATACTCTTTGGGAACATAGAAACCCTGCAAGTCACCTATAGGAAATACATATGGAGCAGAGAACGATTCGTTCTGATTATTCCACAAGATATATGGAGCAGAATCAATCTTTCTATACGAGAACAGGTCATAATAACCGTCATTGTTGAAATCAACAAGAGATATACCTCTCAAGTTATCAAATAAGCCACCCAGGTCATCAATATGGATTTTCTTATCCAATGGAACAGAAGCCGTCTCAACACCTTTTTCACCATGATTATAGAAAAAGAGCATATTTGAGAGATAATCTTTTTCAGTATCAAAACCTACCAGATCAGCATAGCCGTCATGATTAAGGTCCTTGGTATGACTTATCCAATTCATCCAACCAATATCTTCGGCAGGAATGGCAACACATGACTCATAATTCCCCTCCTGGTTACGCTTGAATATGAGGAAGTCTTTCACTTGGGAATTATTATGGTCATATCTATTTCCAAACATAGAATAATAGCCGTCATGCATGAGGTCAACGGGAAACATGGATGCCGTTTCACTGTATTCATCATCAATCTCTTCTTCCAAGTAGTCAAACATCCATCTCAATCCATCATCTGACTGTCTTGAGGAAAGGTTACTTGTACCATTATGAGCCAGATAATAGTATATCGCATTATCCCATGAAATGTATTGTTTATACATATAATCGGCAGATCCGTTATGGTCCCAATCAAGCCACAGACCGCCCATAGACAAATCCGTATTCCAAACTCCCGGAGCTTTTGAGATCTTCAGATTCTCAGAACCACGCCATATTACATCATAGTACACAAAGTCATGATAACCGTCATAATTGTAGTCAGCAGGTATGGCTTCATCAGCCCACCCCATACTTTTCAACATATTATATGTTGTTTCATCCATGGATTTGACCTCTCCGGGCATGACTCCATTAACCGCGACATTAACGACGTATTGAGCTGTCTTACCATCACCAGCCGTCAGTACATGCGTTATACCCTTGTTGCCGGATTTACCAAAACAGATCTTAAGTGAACTGTTGGCTCTTTCCACAATAGCCCCGTCTTCAATTTTCCACTGGTGTGAATAACCGTTTGGCATAGGTGTGAAATAGACTGTCACAGTATCACTCAGATTAATCCTTTCATTATCAACAGCAAAAGATGCAGGCAGGGCATTGTGCTTTATTACAGTCTCCTCAGACCAGGCTGAACCTTTATGCTGGGCATCAATAGCCTGCACGGCAATGTAAATGTCCGATGGAGGATAACTGCCCAAATCAATAGAATAGCTGTGGTTCTTGTTCATATTGCCGTCCAGGAAATTGCGACGGGCACCATCGGCGTTGGCATTGGCACGCAGTATGTCACATCCACTTGGAGTAGTTCCTATGCGCAATGCGTATGTCAAATCCATGGTCTGTGTCTCAGCATCATGGCCAGCGTCCCAATTTACCATAAGCCATCCGTTTTCATATATTGCAGAAGGTTTGCCCGGAGTTTCGGGTGCTGTATTGGTTATGGCATCGTCAACATTGAAGTATTTTTTTAAATCAAGCTCATTTTCATAACTGTAATAATCATATTCATCTGTTGAACGTGACAGCCAGATCTCAATCTTCCCGTCATTGTCAATATCCTCGGCATTCAGCTTATAATCGTTCATACCTTCTGTCCTTATGCCACAGAAATAATTGATATCCGCTCTTGAATCCTCATCCTGAGGCTCTTCCCAATGCGGTTCAAAAGAATCAAACAATTTGATGGGATTGCTGAACGTCAGATCAGGCTTACCTTTAAGGAAATAGACACTGCCGTCAACATACCATGATTCTTCTGCTGTCCTTTTCTCCACCACATAATCTTCAATATCCCAATTGTATTTCTTATACTGGTAATATTCAGGTTTATAACAGTTGAATGCCAGCATATCCATATATCCGTCACCGTCAATATCCTGACAGTTTCCGAAATAGAGTTTCAGGTCACCGTAATCCTGCTCATCCTTTTGGGTGAAGTTCCCGTTGCCGTCATTGGTAAAGAACACGGTATATGCATATTCCGAACGGTTGAGCGGAGCAGAGAATGTGACAAGGATATCCACATCGCCGTCATGGTCAAAATCATAGCAGTACATATCCTTGTCAACAGCAGCATTACGATAAAGTGTCTGCTTGTTGAATTCACCGGCTCCTGTATAGACCAGCAGTTCCAGATTCGCTCCCGGGAAAATGTAATCCTGTATGCCGTCACCGTTAAGGTCGGCAGTGATTACCT
>CADCLI010000083.1 GCA_902802285.1 uncultured Bacteroidales bacterium | reverse complement strand
CGTGTTCGGATCGGCAGGACTGCTGAGCTCCGCCATCGGCCTGGATGAGACTCCAGCCATAAAGGAGCCCGACGTAAACAGCAGGATTGACTATCTGTTTGTAGGTGGCGGACAATACGAGACCGGAATGATGGGTCGTCACACCACCCTGCACAACCAGCTGGACGAGCTGGGAGTAAAGCACGAGTATGACTCCGACGCCCCCGGCGCCCACGACCTGGTAACCTGGCGCCATCTGCTCTACTACCACTTCCTGCCCGGCCTGTGGCGCAACAACTACAAGTGGAAATAGTACAATTGGGGTCTGTCCCCTTTTGTATCATTTTTAGATTATTTATATTTATAAAAAAGGACTATTTATATGAGATTTAAACATTTGTTTTTATTGTTGGCGCTGATGCCAATAGGTCTCAACGCTCAGAATGTATCCGGCCAGAATCAGACATCCGATGTTTTACTGCCCCAGCTGTTGAAGGGCAATCCCGATGCATCGATATTCTATTCCGCATTGGTGGCAACTCATCTGCAGGATACCCTGAATCAGTATCTTGATCCCAGTTACCCGAATGTGGACTATGAATGGACCATTCAGGCCCTTATTGACGGTTATCCCGGAATTCACAGGTATGAAACAGCCTATGAAACGGGAGATAATGCGGACCGCATTGCAATCCCTGATGTAAGGGAATTCAAATACACCCTGTTTGTAGTACCGGACAACACTCTGGCCGGCTACAGTGACAGCTACTGGTCAGGCGGCATACACAACCTTAACGAACTGCGCCAGTATGCAGAGAAGGTTTATCCCGAAGGCAAAGGACTGCCTGATGACTCCAGGTCCAGTTCACTCAACAAACTGATTTCATATCACATCCTACCGTGCTGGCTTCCGTATGACCAGTTCAACACCAGCCAAAAGGAACTGATTAAGCGACGTCTTTACTTGAAGGAGTATGACGTGGAGGACTTCTTTGAGACACTGCTCCCGCATTCAGTCATGCGAATCAGCACACCTTACCCTGGCGGAACATGGCAAAGCCCACTTGGCATATTCATTAACCGCAAGGGTACCGAATCAACCGGCCTTACAGCCGAGGGTATCAAAATAGACAAGGACGCAAGCGGAAACTGCACGAACGGCGGTTATCATTATATCAACAGACTGCTGGTCTATGATGATTATACCCGTAACACGGTACTTCAGACCAGAATGAGAGTCATGGCCTGCACTATGTCGCCGGATTTCATCAACAGCGGTGGCCGCGGACGTCTGAACGGTACTTATAATAACCGCAACCTCGACAAGATGTCCATGACATACCTGAAAGGATACTGCAGGAATGTAAAATGGAATGAACCGACAGAGTTTTATGTCAGATACCGGGACAGATATTTCGGGACATACTATGGCGATGAAATAACTCTCAGAGGAGCATATGATATCACTTTCCGCCTGCCGCCTGTATCCAGTGACGGCCTTTATGAGATACGTATCTGGAACAATTCACTCGCATCAGCATCGTTGAACAATCGTGGTGATATCCTGTTTTATTTCGGAAACGAAGCCGACAACCTGGTTCCGTGCGCTAAACCTGTTGATATGCACGTATCACTATCAGATCCTGCTATAGGAGGAGTATATGACCGTGACTTGGAAACACAGGAGGCAATGGATGCCAATGACAATCTTTTACGTAAACACGGCTTTATGAAAGCTCCAGACTCATATACCGCAAGTTATTCAACGGATAACTCCGGAGATCCCATCCGTGTGGATATGAATTGCTATCGCAAAATTGTTTGTGAAACATATATGAAAGCTGACCAGGACCACTACCTGCGCCTGAGGCAGATGTCCCAGGAAGATGCAATTTTCCCCTTCAGCTTCATTGAAATTGTCCCATATTCAGTCTACTCGGGAGAGAATGGTCCTGAAGACAAGCATTAATGGTATTACTCATAAACAGACACGATTATATGAAAAGGTTTATCATATCAATGCTGACGCTTGTTTCAATCACATGCGTATATGCACAATCACCGATATTTGAAGTTGACGGAATCTACTATCGTCTGCTAGAAGATACCACCGCAACCAGTCCCAGCGGAATGATAGCGGCCGTTACCAACATGGGTGTCGCTGACAGTTATGAAGGAGAAGTTTCAATTCCGGGTTCAATAAGCCGTAATGGAGCTGAACACCCTGTAACTACCATAACCGATATGGCTTTCAGAGGCAGTAAAGGACTGACATCGATTACCATACCGGCCTCTGTCACCTATGTACCGGACGGGGCTTTCTATGGCTGCCGAAGCCTGACCACGATTACCGTAGCTCCCGGGAACCCCAAATATGACAGCCGTGACAACTGCAATGCCGTAATTGAAACCGCAACCAATACAATTATTGCCGGCTGCAACAGCACCACAATCCCCTCAAGTGTACCTAACCTGGGAGACTGTGCCTTCTGGGGCACTAAGGGCAAAACCTCATTTACAGTTACTCCGGATATTAAAAGTGTAGGCCTGCTGACATTTCTGGATTGCGATGATTTGGAAACACTTTACTGGAACAACCCCTCTATTCCCATTACTGCCATTACAGGATACAATCGCACAAAACTCAAGCATGTGGTATTGGGTGATTCTGTTACAATTATCCCGAATTACGCTTTCAGCGGATGTTCATTACTGGAATCAATACAAATACCATCCGGCCTGAAGAATATTGACGCTTATGCATTTGCCGGATGTAATAACTTAAAAAACATAGAATTACCTTCCGGGTTGGAGTTTATCGGTTATTATGCTTTCGGCGATTGTAACAGCCTGACTTCAATCAACATCCCTGCAAATTTATGGACCATAGATTATCGTGCTTTCCAGGGTTGTAACAATATAGAGACTGTTTATTGGAACTACTGGGATTCAGTTGCCATGTCCTTTATCTTTAAATCATCAAGGGAGAGCATCAGGAATATCATAATAGGAGATGCCGTTACATCCATCGAGAGCAAGGCATTTGACGGGTTTACCAACCTGACGTCAATTAAAGTCGATCCCGACAACAAGGTTTATGACAGCCGTGATAACTGCAATGCTGTTGTTAATACTGCAACCAACACATTGATAGCCGGATGCAAGAGCACTACCGTTCCTGAAGGTATTACCCGACTGGAGAGTTATGCTTTCAAATGGTGCGGAGGACCTGAGTCTGCAACCCTGCCATCGACGCTGTTGAGCATTGGACGGTATGCTTTCAGCGGTTGCAATTCACTTGAATCCATAACGATACCGCAAAACGTTAATGACATAGATATCGGGATATTCTACGGTTGCAACAATCTGACATCAATCATGGTTGATCCAAGAAACCAATACTACAACAGCCGCGGGAACTGCAACTCGATAATAGACTCCCGGAACGACATTCTTGTTACCGGATGCAAGACATCTGTCATACCATCGGGAGTGAAAGGTATTGCGTCAAATGCTTTTGAAGGATGCTTTGAACTCAAGAACATTGACCTGCCGGCCAGCATACAGAGCATCGGTGAAGCTGCTTTCTTTGATTGCAGTTCATTGGAATCTCTCATTATCCCGGAAGGTGTGACCGATATAAGCGGAGTATTCAACAACTGTTATTCGCTCTCTTACCTGTCAATTCCTTCAACGGCCACTTTTGAAAGGATATCATATCATCCGTTCCAAGGCTGTCCTGCTTTGGAGACCGCAGGACCCAGGGGCGGAGATTACAATCTGGAGTTTGCCTGGGACACCATACCCGGATGCGCTTTCAGTGGAATGGTTAATCTCAAAAGTGTATATATACCCAAGTCTGTCAAGCTGATCAATGCCCAGGGAATTGAATTCAAGTATGTTGATGCCTATGATTATAACGGAATCATCAGAGGTTCTTACTATGTGACTGATTATTTTGAAGGATGCCAGAATCTGGAGTCTATCGCGATATCTTTCTCTGATACAAAGATCATGAGAAGAGTTTCACCCGGCACCATTTATACATTTGAGAGTCCTGCCGATTATCACATTTATCTGGGAACCGGCATACATTCCATCACAATCCTTGATGAAATCGTCAATTCCTCAGAACCCTTTAAAATTGGACATATTGACGAAATCAATCTTTCTGAATATGTAAAGGATATCCGGCCAGGAGTATTTGAACAGGCAGAATTCCTGTCCGCAATCAATGTCCTGAACGGCAATCCCAATTATTCATCAACAGAAGGAGTCCTGTTCAACAAGTCCGGTGATAAACTGCTGGCTTATCCGGTAGCCCGCATTAATCCTGACTATTACGTACCCAATACCGTAACCAGGATAGCAGACAATGCATTTGTAAAAACCAGGAAACTGCAATCGGTAACTGTTTCCAAAAATGTTGAATCTATCGGAACCGGAGCCTTTAAAAACTGCAGAAACCTTGAATCAGTAATTTTAAAGGGAAAACCTGAAATAGGTCTTAATGCATTCAGTGGCTGTCCGGACATAACATCTGTAACATCGCTGAGTGACCATCCCGTGAATATGCTGGTTAGCAGCGAACCTCAAGCTATACTGGTTGGATCGGATGAAATTATACCTTATGATAACGAAGTTACCAAAACCTTCAATTCAGAATTAGGCAGGAACGTATCGCTTATAAAAAGCAGCCGTTTTGACTGGACATGCAGATTATCAACAACTTCTGTCGTAGCCGGTAAATACAGGGTAAGCATAGGAATCCTGCCCAGTCCCCAGGGATTACCCAATAATATCCATCCTATCATATCTACCGGCAATGGTAATCAGTTACTTAATTCCTTAAGGAGCGACACCGTTATAGATGCAAAAGGAAGGAAACGGATTGTGGTCAGTGAGGTCCCCTATCAAAACGATATCTCCGGATATGATCTGATAACCATAGCTGATACGTTGGTTATTCCTGAGGGTTCCGGAACTATTTATATAGATATCAAGTCCCTGGTGTACGAGCAGACTTGCGAACAATATTCATCGCAACTTTTATTGGATGCAGTCTTATTTGAACCGTTGGATGAGGATATCCCTGAGCAAAGATACGCCGGACCGTTTACAGAGAGCGTATTCAACAACGCCACACTCTTTGTGCCGGACGGAACCGTTGAGGCTTACAGGAATGCCGATGGCTGGAAACTGTTCAGGAACATTGAGGTAGACGACAAAACATACCCGGCCGAAGAGATAGAGGTTCAGATAACCGATGCCGGATACGCCACATTCTTCTATTCGGATGCGGATTACTTATTACCAGATGGCCTTTCGGCACTGATAGTAACGGACATCACCCCTGACGGCAGACTTGTTTATGAATCATTAGCCGATATCATTGAAAGCAATACAGTTCCGGCCGGATTAGCTGTAATCCTTGCAACTGACAACGGTAACGGCGGATTGTTCAAACTGCAGCTAGCCGGCAGAAATTATAGTAACGGTTTCAACAATCTGCTCATCGGTACTGATGTTGACACCCTTACATATGCCCCTGAGAGCAGTCTGTTCTACAAGCTGTCACTGGGCCCCTCAGGCAGTGACCTTAAGGATGTACCCGGCTGGTATTGGGCTGCACCTGATGGTGGCGCCTTCAATATCGGAGCCCATAAGGCTTGGCTTGCGATACCCAGATCCAAGAACACACGCTCATCAGGTTTCGGATTGGACGGTTATCCTACCGGCATGATAGAAGTAATTGCCGATTCTTCTGAAACTGAAACCATTATGTATGACCTGTACGGACGCAGACTGTCTGCTCCTGTCGGTCACGGACTGATGATTATAAACGGCAAGAAGGTTTACATAAGTGAATAAAGTATATTCTATCAACTTATTAAGAGAAATACAAATATGAAAACTATAAAATGGTTAGCATTAGCCTGCCTGTCGGTATTGGCTATGCTGAGTTGTGAAAACCAGGAGTCAGTTACGGACGATGAGGAACAGCAGGAAGTCCGGATGCTGGAAACTTCGCTCTATCTTTCAGGATATGAAATAGATACCGTCATAACCGTAAAGGATTTCATTTCAGCGATATCTGAAATAAAGAAAGACGTTGACTGGCTGGGGGCGGAAATTGCGGAGACATCAGCCGATGACTGCAAAATCAGGATATTCTGCCATAAGAACGCCACCGTCCAAGCCAGAAAGGCCGATGTCGTATTTACCTTTATAAACGGATACGTTCTGACCTTGAAGGTCACTCAGGATGTAGTGGATGCTTTTGAGGACATCCATAACAATGTAAGCGACCAACCGGCTTTGGCTCCCGCCAGATAGTACAAAAGGGGCCTGTCCCCAATTGTACTATTGTTACAAAATATTAAATAATGTGCGGGTTAAGGTAAAAACGCTTTTCTGATTTCTTATTCCTTATAAAAAGGAGTTACTTTTGTAGCCGGTTTACAAGGGTGCTTTGAATAAGCCCTTTGGAACCGGCTATAACTTTTAAAGTTCAATAACAATCAAACTATAAAAACAATGGCAAAAATCGATTTAAGCGTGTACGGAATCAACGGTTCAACCGTGATTGCACACAATCCTTCTTATGAGGAGTTGTTCAAAGAGGAGACCAAGGCTGGTCTGACCGGTTATGACAAGGGCCAGGAGACAGAGCTTGGCGCAGTTAACGTAATGACTGGCGTATTTACCGGTCGTTCTCCTAAGGACAAGTACATTGTTGACAATGACGAGAGTCACAACAACGTATGGTGGACATCCGATGAGTACAAGAACGATAACCACCCCATGTCAGAGGAGGTTTGGGCAAAGGTTAAGGAGATTGCCATCAAGGAGCTTTCAGGCAAGGAGCTTTATGTAGTTGACGCATTCTGCGGCGCTAACGAGGCTACCCGTCTTGCAGTACGTTTTATCGTTGAGGTTGCATGGCAGGCTCACTTCATCAAGAACATGTTCATCCAGCCCACAGCCGATGAGCTTGAGAAGTTCCAGCCCAACTTTGTAATCTTCAACGCCAGCAAGGCTAAGGTTGACAACTACAAGGAGCTGGGTCTGAACTCAGACACCTGCGTTGCTTTCAACACCAAGTCACGTCAGCAGGTTATCATCAACACATGGTACGGCGGTGAGATGAAGAAGGGTATGTTCTCAATGCAGAACTACTATCTGCCTCTGCAGGGTATCGCTTCAATGCACTGCTCGGCCAACACCGATATGGAGGGTAAGAACACCGCTATATTCTTTGGTCTGTCAGGTACAGGTAAGACCACCCTTTCAACCGATCCCAAGCGCCTGCTCATAGGTGATGACGAGCACGGATGGGACGATGAGGGCGTATTCAACCTGGAGGGCGGCTGCTATGCCAAGGTTATCAACCTGGACAAGGAGTCAGAGCCCGATATCTACAACGCTATCCGCAGGAACGCTCTGCTTGAGAACGTAACTGTTGACAAGGACGGTAAGATTGACTTTGCCGACAAGAGCGTTACCGAGAACACCCGTGTATCATATCCTATCGACCACATCGAGAAGATTGCCCAGAAGGTAAATGGTAAGAGTGCAGGTCCTGACGCTAAGAACGTTATCTTCCTGTCAGCTGACGCATTCGGCGTACTGCCTCCCGTATCTATC
>CADCLI010000082.1 GCA_902802285.1 uncultured Bacteroidales bacterium | reverse complement strand
GGTTCAGGTGGCTGTCACCGTGAAGATATTTTACCGCCACACCGGGACCCTTGACAGCCACGGCATCAAGCATTACCTTATTCCTGCAGTCGGCTGTACGTCCCTCAATGCCTGTGCTGGCTATGAAGTGTGTATCGGGAGTAAGTCCGTGACGGTCAAAAACGGTGTTGCGGCCTTCGACCACGCCCTTGTAGTTTACGTCTATGTTCTGGACAAAGAGCCAGGTGCGCATACAGTCGGATTCAAGCGTCAGCCCCTGGGCCTCAAGACCGGCACTCAGTTCATCCAAAAGGCCCACCGTCTGGTTGTAAGAACCGTCGGATGCGGACAGACCACCCGTATACCAGTACTCGTCAATGCCTCTTTCAGTAACCTTGTGCATCCTTTCCCCTATACGACAGATTGCCGCAGACTCTCTGCACCACACCATCGCGGCAATCTTGGTGCCGTTGAGCGGGGCCTGGCCGATAATGGACACCGGGCAATCGAAGGCAAGACGTTCTCTAAGCGACTCCGTCTGATTGGCGGGATCACTCAGGAAGAAACGCATCAGGACCGGAGTTCCGCCCTCCTCTATCACCTTTTGGAGATTGTCCAGAAGCACATCCAACTGTCTGTCAAACGGCATCAGCGTATCGGTAAGGGACAGAATGGTAAAAGATTCGGCACAATCCGGGGTATCGTCTTTTATCCACCTGCCGTTACTCATCAGAATATCTCTGTCACTGTATGAAGTATATAGCATCTGCTCTTGAATTATTCCGCGAATATAGCGTTTTTCGGCCTTTCCACTTTGCCGAATGGAGCAAAAAGAATAAATTTGGGGTCACTAAAGCTAAAATCATTATTTATAAGTATGAAAAAGATATTCATCATCACGTTGTCCGCAATATTATGCGCAGGTGTTACAGCCCAGAATGAAAAGAAAGGGTACGTATTCACAACAGTTGATTCGCTTGGCATCACATCAGTAAAGGACCAGGCCAATTCCGGCACCTGCTGGTCGTTCTCATCGATAGGTTTCTTTGAGTCAGAGCTGCTCCGTCTGGGCAAGGGCGAGCATGACCTGGCCGAGATGTTTGTGGTACACAAGACCATGGAGGACCGCGCCAAGGCTGCAGTACGTCTGCACGGCGATATTGAATTTGCACAGGGCGGAAGTTTCTATGATGTAGTATATTGCTGGAAGAATTACGGAATGGTGCCTCAGGAGGTTATGCCCGGCATCATGTACAAGAGCGACCGCATCAACCACACAGAGTTGACAGCTGTGGCCAAAGCGTATGTAGATGCACTTGCCAAGGGCAATCTCAAGAAACTGAGTGATGTCTGGCAGAAAGGTTTCTCCGGAATCTACGATGCCTACATCGGTGAATGCCCCGAGAAGTTTACTTACAACGGCAAGGAATACACGCCGCAGTCATACGCTGAATCTCTTGGACTGAACATGGACGATTACGTGTCTTTGACATCATATACACATCATCCTTTCTATGAGCAGTTTGTCATTGAAATTCAGGACAACTGGCGCTGGGGGCTCTCATACAACCTGCCGCTTGACGAGTTCATGGCCGTGATGCACAACGCCATCAAGACCGGTTATACGTTTGCATGGGGTGCCGATGTATCCGAGACCGGATTCCTGCGTTCCAAGCCAGCCGTCTGCGTAATTCCGTCCGAGGAGGACAAGGAGAACAAGATTCTGCGTGAGCCCGGTGAGGAGATGACAATAACCCAGGAGATGCGCCAGGAGGCCTATGACAACTGGGAGACCACCGATGACCACGGCATGCAGATATTCGGTATAGCCAAAGACCAGAACGGCAAGGAGTATTTCATGGTCAAGAACTCATGGAACACCACGGCCGGCAACAACGGCATATGGTACGCCAGCGATGCTTACGTGGCTTACAAGACCATGAACATCCTGGTTCACAAGGATGCCCTGCCCAAGGACATAAAGAAGAAACTGGGAATAAAGTAAGCATCCGTTTTACTTACAAGCACAATATTACAGGCAGGAGCGTTGAGTAAATGCTCCTGCTTTTTTTGTTTATAAAATAAAATACTGACTAATAACTATTAGTTTCACTTGACAAACAAAAGCGGTTTTTATACATTTGCAGTTTGGAACAAACCGGTCTTGCGCCCGGAATCGTCAAAAAAAGCGATCCAAGAAGTGACATGACCACATAATACACTCAATATGAATAAAATAAAAAATAACATAAATAATGAACTTCAGATGGAACTACGAGCCCCCCACCCAGGAGATGACAGAGGCAGCCAATGAGCTATCCAAGGCTGTCGGGATTAGTCCCATACTCTGTAAACTACTGATACAAAGGGGTATAAAAACCAAGACCGAAGTACAGAAATTCTTTAACCCGCAACTGAACGAGTTGCTAGACCCTTGGCTCATGGACGACATGGACAAGGCGGTAGCCCGTATCAACAGCGCCATAGAGCGCGGCGAGCGCATTCTGGTTTACGGTGATTATGACGTTGACGGCACCACAGCCGTAGCGTTGGTCTATAATTTCCTTAAAAGGGATTATGACAACCTTGACTACTACATTCCTGACCGCTATAACGAAGGTTACGGAGTGTCTGAGCAAGGTGTGGATTACGCCTATGAGACAGGCGTAAAGCTTGTCATTGTGCTGGACTGCGGCATCAAGGCAATCCAGGAGATAGCCTATGCCAAACAGAAAGGCATAGACTTCATTGTGTGTGACCACCACGTTCCAGATGACGAACTGCCTCCTGCAGTAGCCATACTGAACGCCAAACGTTTTGACTCCACCTACCCATTCAAACATCTTTCGGGATGCGGTGTGGGTTTCAAGCTGATGCAGGCATATGCGCTTGACAACGGCATTCCGTTCAGCGAACTTCTGCCCAGCCTGGACCTGGTGGCCGTGAGTACCGCATCGGACATTGTCCCCATTATGGGTGAAAACCGCGTGCTCACGCATTACGGTCTTGAACAGTTAAACAGCAGCCCGTGTACCGGACTTAAAGCGATAATACAGGTTTGTAAGCTTTCTGACAAGAACCTGACCATAAATGACATCGTGTTCAAGATAGGTCCAAGGCTCAATGCCGCCGGACGCATGAGCAGCGGCAAGAAAGCCGTTGACCTGATGGTAGAAAAAGATTTCGGACGCGCACTTGAGTTGGCCGAAAACATAGACAAGGAAAACGATGACCGCAAGAAAGATGACAAGGAGATGACCGAGGAGGCCAATGAAATTGTCACCAACCTTGAGGATGGCGAGAACCGTCATGCCATCGTTCTCTACAACGAAAACTGGAAACGCGGCGTGATAGGCATCGTGGCTTCACGCCTGACCGAAGTGTTCTACAAACCGGCAGTCGTGCTTACCAAGACAGGGAATCTGGCCACAGGTTCGGCCAGATCTGTTTCAGGGTTTGATGTCTATAAGGCAATTGAGAGTTGCAAGGACCTGCTTGAGAATTTCGGAGGTCACACCTATGCCGCAGGCCTGTCACTAAGGGTGGAAAACGTTGAGGAATTCAAGCGCCGGTTTGAGGAATACGTTTCCCAGCACATCGAGCCCGACCAGATTGAGGCGTCAATAGATATTGATGCAGACATAGACTTCAAGGATATAACCCCAAGGTTTTTCCGCGATCTCAAGAAATTCCAACCTTTCGGACCGGACAACACAAAACCCGTTTTCCGCACCCGCAATGTCTATGACTACGGCACCAGCAAAGTTGTCGGACGTGGTCACGAGCATATCAAACTGGAACTTATAGACAGCAAGAGCGGGCATCCGCTCAACGGTATAGCATTCGGGCAGAGTTCATACGTGAACTACATCAAGACAAAACGCTCCTTTGACATCTGTTACACAATAGAGGAGAACAGTTTCAAACAGGGAGAGGTTTTGCTGCAGATTGAGAGCATCAAGCCCAACACACCCGATACCAAAGCCTGAACGGGATTTATGACCTACCTGGAGATACTCAAGCAATACTGGGGTTACGACAGTTTCCGTGGCATTCAGGAACAGATTATCGGGAGTATCGGTAGTGGTCGTGACACATTGGGACTCATGCCGACAGGAGGCGGCAAGAGCATCACATTCCAGGTTCCGGCCTTAGCCATGGACGGCGTATGTCTTGTCATAACTCCGCTTATCGCACTCATGAAAGACCAGGTGCGCAACCTTCGCGAACACGGCATAAAGGCTGCAGCCATTCATACAGGGATGAAACGAGAGGAGATAATAACGGTTATGGAGAACTGCATATTCGGAGGATACAAGTTCCTTTACGTGTCGCCCGAACGGCTCTCTTCCCAACTGTTCCGCACCAAGCTGCGTCATATTAAGATCTGTCTGCTTACGGTCGATGAGTCACACTGCATATCACAATGGGGATATGATTTCCGTCCTTCATACCTGACTATTGCCGATATCAGGAAAGAGTTGCCCGATGTCCCGGTACTTGCCCTGACCGCCACAGCCACACCTCAGGTCACTGATGACATACAGGAGAAACTCGGCTTCAGGGAGAAAAATGTCATCCGCATGAGTTTCTTCCGTGAAAACCTGTCGTACGTGGTTCGCAAGACAGAGAATAAATTGCTGGAACTCAAGCATATACTAAACAGTGTCCCCGGAACTGGCATTGTCTACGTCCGCAATCGTGCCGAAACAAAGGAGATATCGGATTTTCTCAACAAAGAGGGCATTCCGGCCACTTTCTATCATGCAGGATTGGAGCCGACAGTCAAGGATGAGCGCCAAAGGGCATGGACCGAAGGGATATACCGCGTTGTGGTGGCTACCAACGCATTCGGAATGGGTATTGACAAGCCCGATGTCCGCACGGTAGTGCACATGGATATCCCCAGTTCGATTGAAGCATATTTCCAGGAGGCTGGACGGGCTGGACGTGACGGATTGCGGTCCTATGCTGTCCTTCTGCACTCTCCCGGCGACAAGCGCACTGTCAGCAAGCGTCTGACAGACTCTTTTCCGAAGGAGGAGTTCATCTGTGACGTTTACGAAAAACTGAGTTTCTACTATGAAATGGCAGTTGGTGACGGCCAGGGTTGCACATATCCTTTTTCACTTGGAGAATTCTGCCAGCATTTCTCTCTTCCTGTCTTACCTGCTGACAGTGCATTGCGCATACTGACCCGAATGGGCTACATAGAGTATGTCGATGAAATGGATTATTCCGCCCGTCTGCTGTTCACGGCCGGACGGGACGACCTGTATCGCCTGCATCAGGACAAGACCACAGAAGATGTGATGAACATAATACTCCGCCTTTACAGCGGTATTTTCACCGATTATGCATATATTGATGAGCAGTTGATCTGTTCACGGGCCGGAATTGACAAAAAGACTCTGTATATGACTCTGATGAATCTTCAGAGCCAGGGTGTTGTCAGATATGTCCCAGAAAGGCGTACACCGATAATCACTTGGACAAAAGCACGTGTAGACACGGATATGCTTAATTTCGATCCGGAGGTTTACAGGTTGCGTAAAGAGGAGTTCAAGGAGCGTATAGGTGCAATGATGGAGTATGTGACACGTGAGACAGGATGCCGCAGTGCCATGCTTCTCAGATACTTCGGCGAGCATCAGGACAAGCCTTGCATGTCCTGCGACCTGTGTCAGGAAAAAGTGGGAAACCAGTTGACCCGCGGCGAGAGGGAAGTCATAATGAACGCCATACTGGATACCTTCCACTCTTTTCCGGACAATCCGCAAAAGGTTTACTCGCTCCCTTACGACCGGACTAAGACTGATGCTGTCCTCAGATATATGGTTGATGAAGGACATTTACTTATGAAAGACGGAAAAATACTGACCGGAAATGATTGACTTAAAGAAAATAGATCTGCTTGGAACTGATTTCGGCAAATGCCCTATTATAGCAGGCCCGTGCAGTGCCGAATCACCCGAACAGGTAATGGAATGTGCCATGGCCCTCAAATCGCAGGGTATAAAGGTGTTCCGCGCGGGAGTATGGAAACCTCGCACCCGTCCCGGCAACTTTGAAGGTGCCGGAGACATTGCGCTGCAATGGCTCAAAGATGTCCGTGAGGAGACCGGCATGGCCATAGCCGTAGAAGTAGCGAATGTGCGTCATGTTGAATCGGCATTCAAGGCTGGAATAGACATCTTATGGATAGGCGCTCGCACAACTACCAGTCCATTTGCCGTCCAGGAAGTCGCTGACGCATTGAAAGGGACTGACATCCCGGTGCTTGTCAAGAATCCCATCAACGCAGAACTGGACCTATGGATAGGGGCTTTTGAACGGCTTGACGGCGCAGGAATCACACATATGGCTGCCATTCACCGGGGATTCAGCTCTTACTATGAGAGGATATACCGTTATTCGCCCGAATGGCAGATTCCGATAGAGTTGAGGCGCAGGTTACCCGGATTGCCGGTTATCTGTGACCCGAGTCATATGGCTGGACGCCGGGAACTTGTTCCCTATCTTGCCCAGATGGCACTTGACATGCAGGCGGACGGCTTGTTCGTTGAGGTTCATCCGAATCCGGACCAGGCCTTGAGCGACAAGAGACAGCAGTTAACTCCCGGGCAGTTCCGCGATATGACAGGAAGACTTGTATATCACCGCAATCCGGAACCTTCAGATACCGCTTATCTGGAACCATACCGTTCAAAGTTGCAGGACATTGACATCAGGATCATTCAGGAACTGGCACAAAGGTTTGTCATAACGGGAGATATCGGTGATTACAAGAACCTTCACAACCTTGCCGTCCTGCAGCCCGAACGTTACAGTGCTATCTCAAGCATATTGACAGAGAAAGGAAAGCAATTGGGACTTGATGAAAAATTCATTCAACTTCTGTTTGAGACCATTCACACAGAGAGCATCAGATGTCAGATAAACCAAAAAGATACGATATGAAAAAAACCATTCTCATTATGATGTCAGTCATCGCGCTGACATTATCCTCCTGCCAGAAAGAACCGGTACGCGTAGCCTGTGTAGGCGACAGCATCACATACGGCCACGGAATCAAAGACCGTGAGCATGACACCTATCCCGGCCTTCTGAGCGCCATGTTGGGCGAAAAGTATGATGTGCGCAACTTTGGAGTGAGCGGAACCACCGCAATGACGGGCACCGACATGCCATATATGAATGAGCAGGCCTATAAGGATGCACTGGCTTTCAATCCGCAGATTGTTACCATTAAGCTTGGCACCAATGACAGCAAGCCCTACAACTGGAAAGAGCAGGAGCATTTCAAGAAGGACCTCAAGACACTGATTGAGTCATTCCGCGCCCTGCCTGCCAAGCCCGAGATATGGCTCTGCCTGCCGGTTCCGGCATACGGCCACGCCTGGAGCATCAACGACAGCGTCATATATAACGGAGTCATTCCCTACATAAAAGAGGTAGCCAGCGAGGAGAACATTCCCCTTGTTGACCTCAACACCCCCATGCAAGGCAAGCGTCAGTATTTCCCCGACACCATCCATCCCAATGAGGAGGGACAACATATGATAGCAGAGATTATTTTCAATAGTATTTTCAAGTAACTTTAGCATTGGCGTTGGCATTGGCTATACCATGCATCGGATTGAAGCCAAAGCAAACGCCAAGGCAAACGTA
>CADCLI010000081.1 GCA_902802285.1 uncultured Bacteroidales bacterium | reverse complement strand
CGTGAGGAGGTGCCCGGCATACATCTGCGTACCACACTGATGGTGGGATTCCCCGGTGAAACCGACGATGATTACGCCCGACTGCTGGATTTTGTACGGCAGCAGCGTTTTGAGCGTATGGGCGCATTTGCATACTGTGAGGTTGAGGGGACATATTCCGCGATTCATTATAAGGATGATGTCCCGGAGGATGTAAAGCAGGCACGCCTTTCACGTCTGATGTGTGTGCAGCAGGATATTTCGGCAGAGATAAGCGCATCAAAGGTGGGCAAGACTTTCAAGACGGTTATAGACCGGCTGGAGGGTGACTATTATGTGGGACGTACGGAATTTGATTCGCCCGAAGTGGATCCTGAAGTACTTATAAAGGCTGACCGTAAACTTACGGAAGGCAGTTTTGTAAATGTCAGGGTGACCGAGGCCGATGCCTTTGACCTGTACGGAACAGTGGTATGAACAATAAAACTAACCAATACTCAATATGAACAACAAACAGTTTCTGAGTGAATTATCTGAAAAATGCCAGATCGGGCCCGAGCAGGCATCCAGTCAGGTTGATACACTGATTGAAGTGATGGAGCAGATATGGCAGGAGGGTGACTCTGTCAGTCTATCGGGATTCGGTGTCCTGGAAGTCAAGAAGAAAAATGAGCGTGTATCGGTTAATCCCACTACCGGAAAGCGTATGCTTGTTCCGCCCAAACTTGTGCTTACATACAAACCCAGTTCTTTACTGAAGGATAAACTTAAATAATGGTTGCATATGGATAACAAGATCAATCTTTCACAGCTTGCCGAGTCATTGGCCCAGAAAGGCGGTATGTCCAAAACGGCGGCCGAACAGTTTGTCAGGAATTTCTTTGACCTGATCTCTGAGAATGTAATCAAAGACGGTCTGGTCAAGGTAAAGGGCTTGGGTACATTCAAGATAGTCCAACTGGAGGACAGAGAGAGCGTTAATGTCAATACAGGTCAGCGCTTTACGATAGAGGGGCACCAGAAAATATCATTCACTCCCGATGCAGAACTCAAGGAGAGGATTAATCTTCCTTTTGCAGCATTTGATACGGTAGAGATAACCCCGGAACAGGCCGATGAACTGATCCGTATGGATGGTGAAGGCATGGAAGAATCCAAGGAGGAACAACCTAAGGATGAACAACCCAAGGAAGACAATAAGAATAAGGTGGATAATAAGGTTGAGATTCCGGCCGCAGAGAATGAGGCAAAACACCATCCATCACCCGAAGTCAGGGAGGTCACCCAGAAAAAGGGTGTAAGGTTCCTGCTCAAGTCCCTGTTGGGATTGCTGTACCTGATTCTGGGCCTGGGCGTTGCTGTATATCTGTTCTGGCCCGTCATCGGCAATAAGGTCCTTGGCATCATGGAGCGTAATATCACCGACAAGGAAAAGACAGAGGTGGTTGCCACCGACAGTACAGGTAATGTAAATGCTCCGGTCAAGGAGGTCGCTCCGGCTGTTAAACCCGAGGTGAAACCTGCAGAGAAACCTGAGCAGATTACAGAACCCGCAGAAAAGCCTGTGGAGAAACCTGCAGAGAAGCCGTCAGTGCAGCCCGCCGCTCCTGCTGACAGGCCGGCAACACAGAGGGAATCCGTGACACAGCCTGTCAAATTGACACTTACCGCTGCCGATCAGGCCAAGGAACTGCCTGAATTCACAGAGGCTGATACTGTCAATTATGTGATGGACGGTGATATGACCGTGCATGTACTTAAGAGCGGTGAGACCATTACCGTACTGGCGCTTAAGTATTACGGAAGCAAGAAACTTTGGCCGTATATAGTCAAGTACAACAATATCACCGACGCCGGTAAACTGCAGCCGGGAGCCAGGATAAGGATTCCTGTGCTCAGGAACAGATAGTTCCGGTATGATAACAAGTGTAAAAACAATATAAAACTAACTGAAAGCAATACTATTTAAAAATTTTTAGTCTATAACGGCATGCTTTTAGTAATATATTTGACGCCAGAAAAATTAATCTTATGAGTGAAAATATTGATATCAAGGAACTGAATGAGCGCATAGAGAGACAGAGTGCGTTCGTAACAAACCTGATGGCCGGTATGGATCAGGTCATCGTGGGACAGAAGCATCTTGTAGAGTCGTTGCTTATCGGACTGCTTTCTGACGGACATATCTTACTGGAAGGTGTTCCCGGCCTTGCCAAGACTTTGGCCATCAAGACTCTGGCATCACTGATTGATGCAAGTTTCAACCGTATACAGTTTACTCCCGACCTGTTGCCTGCCGATGTGGTAGGTACCATGA
This sequence comes from uncultured Bacteroidales bacterium, assembly GCA_902802285.1. Classification (GTDB taxonomy): domain Bacteria; phylum Bacteroidota; class Bacteroidia; order Bacteroidales; family Bacteroidaceae; genus Colenecus. Next base: position 12,710 of record CADCLI010000081.1, on the reverse strand, counting down.
TCTACAGCCAGAAAGATGAAACATTCCTCCCCAAGAGAGGTCCGGTATTTGCCAATTTCATTCTGGCAGATGAGATTAACCGTGCCCCTGCCAAGGTTCAGAGTGCATTGCTTGAGGCTATGCAGGAGCGTCAGGTCACTCTTGGAGGTGAGACATTCAGCCTGCCCAAACCGTTCCTGGTCATGGCAACGCAGAACCCGATAGAGCAGGAGGGTACATACCCGCTCCCTGAGGCACAGGTGGACCGTTTCATGCTCAAGGCGGTGATTGACTATCCCAAGATTGAGGAGGAGAAGAAAATCATTCATCAGCAGATACATCATGAGATCGGAACGGTAAAGCCCGTGATGAGCACTGAAGACATTATCGAGGCCCGCAAGGTGGTCGATATGGTTTATCTGGACGAAAAGATAGAGCAGTATATTGCAGATATTGTATTTGCTACACGTTATCCCGAAAAATACGGACTCAAGGAGATAAAGGAACTCATATCGTTCGGAGGTTCTCCGCGTGCATCAATCAACCTGGCTCTTGCCGCCCGTTCTTACGCATTCATCAAGCGTCGCGGTTATGTGGTTCCCGAGGATGTACGTGCCATTGCACATGATGTGCTGCGCCACCGTATCGGCCTCACATATGAAGCCGAAGCCACCAACGTGACTCAGGATGAACTTGTGAGCCGTATCTTGAACAAGGTTGAAGTACCTTGATTTAAAAGCCTTACAATCAGTTTGGTATGGAAACAAGTGAACTGATAGCGAAGGTCCGGAAAATTGAGATCAAGACACGGGGTCTGTCCAGTAATATTTTTGCCGGTCAGTACCATACCGCCTTCAAGGGGCGTGGTATGGCATTCAGCGAGGTGCGTGAATACCAGTACGGTGACGAGCCCCGCGACATTGACTGGAATGTTACTGCGCGCATGAACAAGCCCTATTCAAAGGTTTTTGAAGAGGAGCGTGAGCTGACGGTCATGCTTATGGTTGATGTATCGGACAGCCTTAATTTCGGTACTCAGGTGATGATGAAGCGTGAGATGCAGACCGAGATTGCAGCCACGTTGGCATTTGCCGCCATTGAAAACAATGATAAGGTGGGACTGCTGTTTTTCAGTGACAGGATAGAGAAATTCATCCCACCCAAGAAGGGCCGTAAGCACATACTTTATCTGATACGTGAGTTGCTTGATTTCAAGCCCCAGAGTGAAGGTACCGATATAACCGTTCCGTTGGAATTCATAACCGGTGCGGTCAAGAAACGCTGTACCGCATTCCTTCTCAGCGATTTCATTGACAGTCATGATTACCGCAACGCCCTTACGATAGCCAACCGTAAGCATGATATCGTGGCGATACGTGTATATGACCGTCGTATGGAGGAGCTTCCGTCAATCGGCCTGTTAAGGCTGCATGACGCAGAAAGCGGTCAGGATATTTATGTGGACTCTTCGTCAGCCAGGGTGCGTTCGGCCCATAAACAGTGGTTTGACGACAATACCTCACGGATTCAGGACTACCTGACCCGAAGCCGTGTTGATTCGGTGTCAGTCAGGACCGATCAGGATTATGTAAAGGCGCTGATGGGATTATTCGCAAAGCGCAACTGATAATGGCGGTTGCTATTGACAATTTATACGTAGAACCTGCGTAATATTATGACGAGAAGATTCTTTATATACCTGTTTGTCATACTGATGCCTGTTTGGGCATCGGCCCAGAACGTAGTGGTAAAGGCCGAAGCGGATTCAGTGATGATGTGGATAGGACAGCAGACCGGCATTCATGTGGAGGTATCGTGCGATGCAGGGCAGACCGTGACTTTCCCGTTGTATCGCGATACTATAGTCAAGGGTCTTGAGATATTGCCGCCTGTGCTGACAGATACACAGTATCTGAATGACAAACGCCGTATGGTGCTTACACGTACATATACGGTAACCTGTTTTGATTCAGCCCTAATCTATATCCCGTATATCCCGGTGAATGTGGACGGCATGGAGTACCGGTCCAACAGACTTGCCATGGCATTCATATCATATGATATACCTGAGGGCGGGGAGAAACAGATATTCGGTCCGAAGGATAACCTTAAGGCTCCTGTCCGATTCTATGAGATAAAGGGCATGATGTGGTTCTGGCTTCTGGCCGCGCTGGCAATATCGCTGTCGTTCTATCTGCTTGTCAGATACCGTGACGACAAGCCTATTATCCGTAAAATCAGGATAGAACCCAAAGTACCTGCACATGTCAGGGCGCTTTCTGAGATCGAGTCATTGCGGAATTCGGGCGGACCGCAGGCCGAGGATGCCAAGGCATATTACACAAGCCTTACGGACATACTGCGTGAATATATCAATGACAGGTTCGGATTCAATGCCACCGAGATGACATCGGATGAGATTCTGGAGAAACTGGAGGAGAGTAGGGACAGGGAGTCTCTATCATGTCTGCGTGACCTGCTGTCAACTGCCGACATGGTGAAATTCGCCAAGTTCAAACCCATGCTGAATGAGAATGACCGCAATCTGGTCACAGCGATGGAGTTTGTCAATGATACTAGGATAGAAGTATCCGAAGAGGATCTGAAGCCGAGGGAGGAAGAGACCGTAGTTGAGATGAAACGCAGCAGGGAGGCACGTCTGGCACTGCTTCTGGCCGGTTCGCTTATGGCCTTGGCCGGGGCTGTGTTCCTTGTGCTGACAATCCTGAAATTGTATTATCTGTTCTTCTAAAATCAAGAGTCATGACATTCGCAAACAGTGCATATCTTCTGTTGATGCTTCTGGTCATACCATGTGTATTCTGGTATGTGCTCAGGACAAATAAGAGACGTGCCTCACTGTCGGTACCTACCGTATCCATGTACTCAGGAATGAGCAAAAGCTGGAAATACTATCTAATACATGTTCCTTTCATTCTTGAGATGGCGTCAATAGTATTACTGTCGCTGATACTGGCGCGTCCGCAGACAACGGACCGCTGGCAGGATACAGAGGTAGAGGGCATAGACATCATGCTCTGTGTGGATGTATCCACCAGTATGCTTGCCGAAGACCTGAAACCAAACCGTATAGAAGCAGCCAAGCAGGTTGCATCCGAGTTTATAAACGGCCGACCCAATGATAACATAGGCCTGACAATATTTGCCGGTGAGGCATTCACCCAGTGCCCCATGACGGTGGACCATACGGTTCTGCTCAACATGTTCCGCAATGTGAGCAGTGATATAGCCGCAAACGGGATAATCGAGGATGGTACCGCCATCGGTATGGGATTGTCCAATGCCATAAGCCGTTTGAAGGACAGTCAGGCCAAGTCAAAGGTTATAATACTGCTTACCGACGGATCAAACAACCGCGGAGAGGTATCTCCCCTGACGGCAGCCGAGATGGCCAAGAGTTTCGGCATCAGGGTATATACGATAGGTGTGGGAACAAACGGAACCGCGCCTTATCCTGTACAGGGGGCTTACGGCAAGCAGTACATCAATGTGGCTGTTGAGATTGATGAGAATGTACTCCGTCAGATTGCCCAGACCGCAAACGGACAGTATTACCGCGCCACCAGCAACAGCAAACTGAAGGAGGTTTATGAAGAGATTGACAAATTGGAACGGACCAAACTGCAGGTTAAGGAGTTCAGCAAGAACCAGGAGGAGTATCAGCCGTTGGCATTGGCGCTTCTGCTGTGTCTGCTCATAACCATCCTGCTTAAGCAGACCGTTCTGCGTACAATACCTTAGTCAATGCCATAGTAAGTATTATGTTCAAGTTTGCAAATCCCGAATATCTGTATCTGCTGGTGCTGGTTCCGGTACTGGTGGTTCTGCATGTGCTGTCCAATATACGGCGCAGGAGAAAACTGGCTGAATACGGTGATGCCGAACTGCTGTCCAGGCTCATGCCTGATGCATCATCGGTCCGTCCTAACATCAGGTTCTGGCTCCTGTTTGCCTCTTATACGCTCTGCTGTTTCCTGCTGGCAAGGCCTCAGTTCGGTTCAAAACAGGAGACCATAACACGCAAGGGAATAGAAACAGTAATAGCGCTTGATATATCAAACTCCATGCTGGCCGAAGATGTCGCTCCCAGCCGTCTTGACAAGTCCAAACGCATAATATCAAATCTGGTTGACCGCTTTCAGGATGACAAGGTGGGTCTGATAGTGTTTGCCGGTGATGCTTTCGTGCAGTTGCCTATCACAAGTGATTTCATCTCTGCCAAGGTGTTTCTGAACGCCATATCTCCGGGACTGATATCACGTCAGGGAACAGATATCAAGACTGCCATTGAACTGGCCACCCGTAGTTTTACTCCCAATGAGGGAGTCGGCAAGGCTATAATAATCATTACTGACGGTGAGGATTTTGAGGGAGGAGCCGTAGAGGCCGCTGCTGCCGCCGCCGAAAAGGGATACCAGATATATGTGATGGGTGTCGGGTTACCCACAGGTACACCGATTCCAGGCGAAAGGAGAGGAGAATTCCGCAAGGATAAGGATGGCAATGTGGTAATGACTCATCTCAATGAGGAGATGTGCCGTAACATAGCAGCAGCCGGAAAAGGCGCTTATTTCTATGTGGACAACTCAAATGCGGCAGAGAAGGCCCTGCAGAAGGAATTTGACAAACTGGCCAAAGCCGATGTCGAGACTACTGTCTATACCGAGTATGACGAACAGTTTGCAATCATCGCATGGATAATACTGGTTATCATGCTGTTTGAGATATTCATTTGTGAGAGCCGTAACCCGCGGCTCAGGAACTTCAGTCTGTTCAAAGTTGATGAGGAGAAGTAAAAATGAGAAGGATATTGTTGTTTTGCCTTATGATAGCGTCTGTTTCGGTTGCCTATGCGCAGCGGTCAGACCGTTCATTTGTTCGAAAAGGTAACCGTATGTTCAAAGACAGCCTATTCATCAAGGCCGAAGAGAATTATCTTAAGGCCGTTGACATGAACCCGCAGCTGTATGAGGGCAACTTTAACCTGGGCAATGCATATACTGCCCAGCAGAAACCTAATGAGGCTGTAGATCAGTATCGTAAGACTGCAAATGCCTTGGAAATGCGCAAGAAGGAACTTATGGACAATCCTGACTCCAACTCCAAGGAACTGGAACGTTGCAAGGAAGAACTGGCCATGACCTATCACAATACAGGTGTGGTATATCACATGTGTGAGCAGTATGATAAGGCTGTTGATGCCTATAAGCAGGCACTCCGCAACAATCCGTCGGATGATGAGACCCGTTACAATCTGATTCTTGAACAACAGCAGGCGCAACAACAGCAAGAGCAACAACAGCAGGAGCAACAGCAACAGGAGCAGGAACAGCAGCAGGCAGAGCAGCAGGATATGTCTCAGGAGAATGCCGAGCAGATCCTGGAGGCAGCCATGCAGGATGAGAAGGATATCCAGGAGCGAGTACAGCAACTCATTAAGGTGCAACCCCAAAAACCGTTGGAAAAAGATTGGTAATCATGAATATATCAGACATTACAAAGAGGGTGTTACTGCCGGTCATCCTGCTTTTGATGACAGGAGTACATATATTTGCGGATGACAATATAACGTTCACTGCGCAGGCTCCTCAGGCCGTGGTGCTGGGTGACCGTTTCAGAATCACATATAAGGTCAATACCCGTGATGTCAAAGAGTTCCGTGCCCCTGACATGAAGAGTATCCAGATTATCACAGGACCGGCCACATCCACGTCGTCCAGTACAACCATAATGAACGGTAAGGTGGAGAGCAGCACTACAATAACATACACATATACCGCTGTCGCTACAGAGGAGGGTGAGGTTCAGTTGGACGGTGCTACCATAAAGGCTAACGGAAAACAGATAAGTTCAAATAAACTGACAATAAAGGTCCTGCCACCAGATAAGACTACGCAACAGGGCAGTCAGGGACAGGGTGGCAGCAGTTCGGGACAGCAACAGTCTGCGGCACAGGGCACATCGGCAGTAGGCAATGATGACCTTTTCATGCTTGCCACTGTTGACAAGACTACCGTATATGAACAGGAGGCTATTCTGCTTTCGTTCAAGATATATGCCGCCCCATCGGTTAACCTGACCAGCATGAGCAGCAAGATGCCAGACCTTAAGAATTTCCATGTGCAGGAGGTTGAACTCCCCCAACAGAAAGAGTTCCAGCTGGAACACTATAACGGCCGTAACTATCAGACAATGTTGTGGCTGCAGTATGTGCTGTTTCCTCAGCATTCGGGCGAACTGGAGATTCCTGCCACACCTTTTGAGGGAACTGTCGCCCAACGTGTGGCAAGGAGTTCAAATGATGTCTTTGACATGTTTTTCAACTCCGACAGGTATGTGGAGGTCAAGAAAGAACTGAATACCCGCAGCATCAGGATAAACGTAAAGCCTCTGCCGCAGGGCAAGACAAGTTCTTATTATGGCGGAGTGGGTGATTTCTCCATCAGTTCGACCATCAGTTCGACCGATGTCAATGCCAATGATGCCGTCACCCTGCGTGTCATTCTTTCGGGTACCGGAAACCTTAAACTTACCAAGACGCCTGAGGTTAAGTTCCCGCAGGACTTTGACATATACGATCCTAAGATTGACAACAAATACACAATCAAAGGGGGCCGTCAGACCGGTAACAAGGTATATGAGTATCTGGTCGTTCCGCGTCATGCCGGACAGTATACCATTCCGGCTGTCGAGTTCCAGTATTTTGATCCCAAGAGCGGTTCGTACAAGACGGTCAAGACCGATGAGTATACCCTGAACGTTGCCAAAGGGCAGGGTGGAAGTGATTCACAGACCTCTGTGGCATATGTCAACAAGGAGGATCTCAAGTATGTGGGTCAGGACGTGCGTTTCCATTCCACACCGTCGGTTCTGAAATCTGACAAATCCCATTTCTACGGGTCGCTACTTTTCTGGATATGCCTTGTCATACCTCCGGTAATCCTGCTGGTTCTGGTAATCATATCCAGGAAACGCATATCTGACAACGCGAATGCTGCAAAGGTTCGTGTAAGGAAAGCCAGTTCGGTTGCCACAAAGCGTCTTAAAGTTGCCCATAAGCTTATGAAAGAGGGTAGGAAGAACGAATTCTACGATGAGATGATGCGTGCCCTTTCCGGTTACCTGGGTGATAAGCTGGCCATCCCTACTGCCGAACTGTCAAAGGATAGGATAGGAGAGACGCTTCATGAACGGAAAGTTCCTGAAGAGTCTGTCAAACAGGTGATAGGTTTGCTTGATGACTGTGAGTTTGCCAGATATGCTCCCGGTGACGATACCGGACGGATGGACCGCCTGTATGAGCAGGCAGCAGCTTTGATCGGACAGATTGAGAATACAATACGTTAATGGAGAATTGAAAACGGACATATGAAGAAGATATTATCAATCATATTGGCACTGGTTCCTGTTATAGCATATGCACAGGAGGAGGGGAATGTGACACGTCTTGTGGCTGATTCTGCAGCCATGAACCGCATTTATTCGCTGTCCGATGCAGACAGCGCCTATATCCAGGGCGATTACCTTAAAGCTATCAGTATCTATGAGTCTGTAATCCGGGATCAGGGCGTAAATGCAACGCTTTATATGAATCTTGGCAACTGCTGGCTGAAACGTGATGAGATAGCCAAAGCCATTCTGAATTATGAGCGTGCATACCTGCTTGATCCGTCAGATCCGGACATACGTTTCAATCTGGAGCTGGCCAGGACCAAGACGGTTGACAAGATTAATACTACAAACCAGTTGTTCATAGTAGTGTGGTTCAAGAAACTGCTGGCTGTGACCGATGTCAACGGATGGGCTATTCTTACAGTCATCCTGTTTGCCCTGACGATCATTCTTGCAGGCTTTATGCTGTTCTCCAGAAAAACCGGTCTGAAAAAATTATCTTTCTCTTTTAGCGTGTTTTTCTTGCTATTGTCCATTTTATCATTTATCTTCGCTAATACGCAGATGGGAAATATCCGTAACCGTGACACGGGCATAATCATGTCGCCCAGCGTAACGGTCAAGAGTACACCCAGCAGCGCAGGTACAGACCTGTTTATCATCCATGAGGGACGTAAGGTCCGAATATTGGATTCTTCAATGAAGGAGTGGGCTGAGATAAGACTGGAGGACGGAAATACAGGTTGGATACCGGTTGATGTAATAGAAATCATTTAATAACGGTATGGAATGACTGAAGCACAGGGTCTCATAGAGACAGACAGATTGGCCACGCTGTCAGTAAATGGCAGCGATTCCCTTTACTGGGACGGTGTGGCCGATATGTATACTTCAGTGATTGTGTGGATTCCGCTTGCTGTAATAGCAATCTTACTGTTAATCAGAAATATAACTCCCAAACGACTGATTCTGGTACTCTGTCTGGTGGCACTGACGGTAGTGTTGACAGACCAGTTGTCATCGTCCGTTTTCAAGCCGCTTTTCCAGCGGCTCAGACCCACAAGAGATCCTTTGATGCTGGATATGATTGATACGGTAAATGGTTATCGTGGAGGTCTTTATGGATTCTTTTCGGGGCATGCAGCCAATTCTTTCGGGTTGGCGGTGCTTTTCATGTGGCTTGTAAAGGATAAGCTTTTCAGTATCTCGGTGGTTGTTTGGGCTGCACTTAGCTCGCTGATTAGAACTTATTTAGGTGTTCATTTTGTGGGCGATATACTAGTGGGCGCATTAGCCGGATGCCTGCTGGGCAGCCTTGCATATTGGATATTCCATATGGTTACAAGAAATGATGATGTACGCAGGTTACATGGATCCGGTCTGTTATATACCAAGTCCGGATTTATGCGAAGTGACGTATTCACGTTCATGTGCGTGCTTTTCGGGACATTCTCGGTAATCATGATCGGAGCTTGTATAAAGGAATCAATAATATAATAAGGTTTGAGAATAGAGAATTTACAACTAAATAGATTGATAGACTAAATTTTAATGCTTATGACCAGATTAATCACATTCAACGAACTGCGCCAGATCAAGGCGCAACTTCCGGAGGGCAGTATTCACAGAATTGCCGATGAGCTGAATCTTGATGTAGAGACTGTAAGGAATTTCTTTGGAGGCACGGACTACAAGAAAGGTTCAGCTGTAGGATTCCATATCGAACCCGGACCGAACGGCGGTTGCGTTGTTCTGGACGATACGACAGTTCTGGACAGAGCTCTTGAGATTATCGCTGAGAGCAGAAAGTAAGAATTACACAACAGGACACAGACTAAGGGCGTTTTAATTAACGCCCTTAATTTTTTGTCATAATCCGTCCGTATTCACTACACTGCAAAAGTTACATAATAACTATTATGTTAAATAGGGAAAACTGACTCATCTCCTGCCGTGTTATTTTTGAAAATAAAGTAAACAAAAAGACCCTCGCCAGAGCGAAGGTCCTTTTGTAATGATTATACTGAATCAGATCATACCTTTCTCCTTCATGCGGGCCTCAACTTCATTGAGTTCCTTTGACATGTTGGTCTGATAGTAAATGGTCTGCAGAGGAATTGCCCATCTCTCGGTTGATGAAGGCTCCATCTCTCTGTACTTTGTGAAATACGGAAGAGCTTTCTTGTACATATCCTTCTGCTCCTGTACAGCTTTCTTGTATGCGGCTGAACGATAGTCAAGGTCACTCTTGGAATCCATGAAATCCTGAGCCTGCAGCATAATGCAAAGACCAAGGTTGTAATAAGGGTCACTTAGTGCAGGATCCTTCTCAATTGCTTTCTCATACTGGCCGATGGCTTTCTCATATTCCTTGTTCTGCTGAGCGATGTAGCCAAGAACATAGTAGTTATAAGCCTTCTCGGGATTGAGCTCAACCATCTCCTGGACAAATTTCTCCAACTGGCCAAGGTCATTCTTGTTGTTGTAGTAATTGAGCAGCTTACCATAGTAATACTCTACTGTGGGATATTTTACAAGTCCTTCCTTGAGAGTCTCAAGCCAGGATACTGTATCCTTAAGATTTCCGTATGCATCGCAAAGCATCTCTGTGGCTGTCTCACCAACCTCCTCATCGGCAGTGGCAACCTTGGCATACTTGATCAGGTCGTTCCAACGCTCAAGGTTATATGCAGCCAGAGCGGGATAATATGAGAATATCGGCTTGTTCTTCTGGAAATTCTCATCCTGTTCAATCATATCCTTAAGCATAGGATGTCCGGCAATTGTGAAATAACTGTCAAACAATTCATATGCCTTGGCATAATCCTGATGGTCATTGAAATAGAAGATACCTCCACGTACCAGATCCGGCATTGTCCTGTGAATCTCCTCGGCATGTTTCTTCCTGGTCTCATCGGATGTCTTGCCTTTGTCGTTGGGAATCTGCTGAAGTGAGTCGGACAAGATTGCGTAACGATACCACTTGGTGAGATAGTTGTACATTCCGACAGTGTCATACTTTAATCCGGTCTGGTATGACTTGATATTCTCCTGAGTGTAATAATGCATATATACATCAGCGGCAACAAGCCAAGTCTGGTCCCAATTCTGAACCAGGTCGTTCCTGATAGCCTGGTCTATGAGCTTCTTGGCATTGCCCTTGTCCTGAATATCCTCTCTTTCCATCTCTTTCTTGGCATCCTTTACAAGTTTCTGAGCTGCATTGGTTGCTTTCTTCAGCTCTTTCTCAGTCATCTGGGCATATGATGTGCATGATATTCCCAGAGCTGCGATCAAAACAAAAATTAGCTTCTTCATTTTGAATAATTTTTATAGGTTTTACATTATTAATATATCCCAATTAAAATATTGTTAAAACTACTCGGTTGCTGGAGCCTCAGGCGTCTCCTCTACTCCATCTGCAGGTGCTTCTGTAATAGGCTCGCTGTCTACCTTGCAGATTGATCCTATCTGGTCATTGCGTTTCTCCAGATTGATGAGCCTTACGCCCTGAGTGGCGCGTCCCATCACGCGGAAATCTGATACGCTTACACGCAGTGTGATGCCTGATTTGTTGATGATTACCAGGTCGTTATCATCCGTAACTGCTTGGATAGAAACCAGTTTGCCGGTCTTTTCGGTGATATTGAGCGTCTTGACACCCTTGCCGCCACGGTTGGTCTTACGGTAATCCTCTATCTCCGAGCGCTTGCCGTAGCCCTGCTCTGAGACAACCATAATAGTCTCCTCGGGCTGCTCATCGACAGCTATCATGCCTACCACCTGATCACTGCCGTCATCATCCAGAGTCATGGCACGGACACCGGTGGATACACGGCCCATTCCGCGAACGGTGCTTTCATTGAACCGGATGGCACGGCCGTTGCGGTTGGCTATGATTATCTCCTTGTTGCCGTCGGTAAGCAGTACGTTGATAACCTTGTCACCCTCATTGAGGTTGATGGCGTTTATTCCGTTCTGACGCGGACGGGAATAATCCTGCAGGATGGTCTTCTTGATTACACCGTTCTGTGTGCAGAATACCAGATAATGGTTGGATGTGAATTCTGCATCATTAAGGTTCTTGATTGCTATGTAAGCGTTTACGGCATCGTCCGGCTCAATGTTGAGCATGTTCTGGATGGCACGGCCCTTTGATGTCTTGCCGCCCTCGGGAATATCGTAAACCTTAAGCCAGTAGCAGCGTCCCTTCTGAGTAAAGAACAGGATGTAGTTGTGCGTGGTGGCGGTGAATATATGCTCTATGAAATCCTCGTCACGCTTGTCGCTTCCGCGGGAACCTACTCCACCCCTGCCCTGCAGACGGTATTCTGTAAGAGCTGTGCGCTTGATGTATCCCAGATGTGACATCGTTATGATCATGGGCTCATCGGCATAGAAATCCTCGGGGTTGAACTCCTCGCTGGAGTATACAATCTCAGTCTTGCGCTCGTCGCCGTATTTGTCAATGATGGCCTGCATCTCATCCTTGATTACCTGCTTGCACTTTTCAGGGTCATCCAGAATGCTCTGCAGTTCCTGGATACGTGCCATAACCTCATTGTATTCCTCATGCAGCTGGTCCTGCATCAGACCGGTAAGCTGACGCAGACGCATGTCCACGATAGCCTTGGCCTGGATGTCGTCCAGTCCGAAACGGTTCATCAGGTTCTGGATGGCATCGTTTGGAGTCTTGGCGGCCTTGATTATCTGGATAACCTCATCTATGTTATCGGATGCAATGATCAGGCCTTCAAGTATATGAGCGCGTTTCTTGGCTTCCTCCAGATCAAACTTGGTGCGACGGATGACAACTTCATGACGGTGCTCTATGAAACACTTGATGAGTTCACGCAGATTAAGGCATTTGGGACGTCCCTTGACAAGGGCAATGTTATTTACGCCGAATGATGTCTGAAGTGACGTCATCTTGAAGAGTTTGTTCAGCACCACACCGGCATTGGCATCCCTCTTGACGTCAATAACGATACGCATGCCTTCGCGGTCAGACTCGTCATTGACGTTGCTGATGCCCTCTATCTTCTTGTCAGTTACGAGTTCTGCTATGAACTTGATGAGTTCTGCCTTGTTCACTCCGTAGGGAATCTCGGTCACTACTATCTTGTCATGCTGCTCGCCTGCCTCGATTTCTGTCTTGGCACGCATGATGACGCGGCCGCGGCCGGTCTCGTATGCCTCACGTACGCCGCTTATACCATATATATATGCACCCGTGGGGAAATCAGGGGCCTTGATGAACTGCATCAGTTCATCAACGGTGATGTCCGGATTATCCACCATGGCCATGCAGCCGTTCA
>CADCLI010000080.1 GCA_902802285.1 uncultured Bacteroidales bacterium | reverse complement strand
GTTCTGGCGTATTTCCGGCTCACCTTAGGGAAGAAAATGGCTCCACCTGCGTTACAGTTCCCTAAGGTCAAGGGACAACGCAGGTACTCGCGTATTTACGGCTCATCTTAGGGAGAAAAATGGCCCTACGTGCGTTACGGTTCCCTAAGGTCGGAGGGGGAGAGAACTCAGTGAGGATGAGGGGGTAATTTGAAAGGTTTGGCAGCCGATGGAGGCGGCGGGAAGGATGTCTTTTTCCAGGCTGTCACCTATCATTAGGGTTTCCTGTGGTTGCAGGCCTAATGCGGCTACTCCCAGGCGGAAGATCTGGGGATCGGGTTTGCGGACTCCTACTACAGCAGATTCCACCACTTCCTTAAATAAATGGTCCAAGCCAAACTCTGCTAATACGGTGTGCATGTTGCCATAGAAGTTGGTTACCAACACCATCGGATATTGGGCGTGTAGCTTTTCCAGAACTGGCTTGGAGACTGTGGATATGTGCCTCACTACTTTGTTGTAGCATGTGTCAAGGATGGTATCTTGAGCGGTTATGGTTACACCCTTGGAATGCAGGTACTCTGTCTGCAGGGCAATCTTGGTCTGCAGTGTCTTGCAGAATGTATCAGTCGGTTTGATGATGGGGTTGCGGCCCAGGGTGCGCTCGGTGTGGACGTAGGCATCCCACAACAGCGGCTCGGGGACATCGGCCACAAGGGCATAAGCATCACGGAATTGATCAAACCAGTGGATGCCGTCGGAGTCTATGGTTCCGCCAAAGTCTATGAGTATTCCCTTAATCATCCTTGTGTCCAATTTTCATAATCAAAATACCTACCAGAGTCCAGACCATCTGGCGCAGACGGGCCACCAATGCTGTGTAGAGTCCATATGCACCAGGCACCTGAACGCCTCCCGCAGCAAGTGCCATACCACCCTCAAAACCGCCCATCTGCATGGGTGAGAAGAATATCAGGTTGCTGAAAAGTGATGAGAACGCCATTACCAGTATGCTGTCCCAGAACGTGAATCCCGACACCAGCATCCCGATCAACAGCCAATACTCCAGGCACGATACCACACGTGCAGCATACTCCAGCAGCAGTGACCACCAGAACGGTGCGCGACGCTGCGTGTGCAGGAACGCAATCTGGGCATCGACCTCCTCAAGGTCTTCCCTATGCTTGTCCAGATAACCTGCTGCCCACTTCTTAACCAGCGGTATACGGCTAAGAAGTCTGAATACCTTGACCACGAACCCCTTCCTGTAACCAAGCGAGAAAAACCACAGCACAGCCACAAAAACAATGGTCATGACGCTCAGCATGATGCACATCCACACATCAAGTCCGTAGCCATCGGCCGTAAAATGGAGCACCACGTAAAGCACCACCGCTGATAGCCAGAAGCAGAAATGGGAGCATATATGCATCATGGAGTACAGGATTACGGCCGATGTGGCTTTTCGTCCGCCCAGATATCCCTGCAGTTCAAGTATGCGGTACGGCTCGCCACCCATAAGTCCCAGCGGAGTGACGTAATTGAGTGCATAACCTGAAACGGTTAACTGGAAGACCTTTCCGAACGGCACTCTCCTACCCGTTCCGTCATTGATGATGAGTCCGAACGAGCAGGCGTTAATCAGGTATATTAATCCCCAAAGCAGAACTATCACGGGAAACCATATCCCAGCCTCCGACAGGACTTCCTTTACGCGGGTCCAGTCTGCATCGAATGTGAGCAGCATCAGTACTACTGCCGCCAGTCCGGACAGGAAGAATATGGTACGCCAGTGTTTCTTCATATCTTGGCGGTCATTTCACGGCAAACCCTCTCATGTGATGCTCTCATTCCAAAGAAAATCACGTTCATCACCGTCAGCTCAAATACAAAGTATATCCATGGCTGACCGATAAGCAATGATATGTAGAGGGTTATGGCCCGGGTATTGAAAGTTGATATGTTGGTCCATTTGAGCAGATGATAGGTGCGGTGGCAGAACTCTGTACCAAGTTCAGTTGGAATCTCACTGCCATACTTGCCACGGACAGCATCACGGAACTTCTGGAAACAGGGAGTCATCCGCTCCTGACCGCGGGTATAGTTCTGATAGAAGAATAGCCATATCTTCCAGAACCAGCGTTCACGCCACGGGCTGGCTGCCTGTTCACGGGCCAGTTCACGACTGTCATTAAGTTCAGAACTGTCACCGTGAAACAGCAGGTAGATGTTCCTGTAATAATCGGCCAGACTGGCCTGACGTGTATGGAAAAGCAGACCGGATGTAGCCCCCAATATCCATATCCATACGCCCCATATACGTCCGCCGCCAAACGGCATGGGCTCAAAGGTAAGCCTCAGACCTATGAACGTATAGATGAATATGAACCACAGATCACCGGCAAAACCGTCAAGCAGGCGTCCCCACATAGTCTTCTTACCGGTCATGCGGGCCAACTGACCGTCGGCGCTGTCCAGAAAATTGGCCAGCATGAGCATAATAATACCCAGAATTGTCCAATCCATCGTGGTATGCCACCAGCAGAAACCGGCAAACACACCCAGGAATATGGAAATGATCGTGACCACATTGGGATGCACGCCCAGCTTTTCAAAGAACCTGGCCAGAACATACCCAATAGGGCGTGTGAACCATGTGTCCAGACACTCCTCGGTGTCCTTTGACTTGAATGTGGACTAAACAGCACTTGATATCTTTACTGTCATCTCTTATCCATTATCAACCGGGCAATCTTCTGCGCCGCACCGACAGTGCAGGTACGGAAGCTTGGCCAGTCATTGAAATCTATTAAGGTAATATCTCCGTCAGGGCCCGCCACGGCATCGCCGCCATATACGTCTACACCCAATATATCCGATGCACGCTCAACTACAGCTGTCAGCAAATCCATATCAACACTTCCTGACTGTGGTTGGTCATTGAAACGCTCCAGTCCGAACTTGCCTTCGCGTGCTGTGGCAGCATAGCAGTCAGTAAGGCCGTAACCCCTTACTCCGTAGAACTTTACTACCCAACCTCTGACGTGAGCCTGGATTACGCATTCACTGATGCCGCGCTCTGAAAGACTGCGCATAGCTGTACCCAGCTTATCGGAATCATGAATATACTGCACATCATCCTTGTCTATGGCATGGCTGTCGGCTGCTGTCGGGAATAAGTCCGGTACCGTTCAACAGTGCGGTTTGCGGTGCACGGAAACAATTGTATACGGACTGGACTGTATTTGTTACAGGTACCGATACCTGATCCAGAAGCGACAAAGCCTCACGGCTGCGTGCCATCTGGAAAACGCCGTCTATTCCGTCAGGAACCGATTTGAGATTCTGCTCTTCAACGCACACAACCTCATTGCCTTGACGCTCAAGACAGGCTGCAACCGCACGGAAAACGGCTGCATCGCCCGCGGTACGGTTGGGCGAGAACCTCTCGGCACGACTTACTCCCAGGAATCTCATATGGCCGCAATCTTTTGTGCTCTCTCCACATCACTTATGTGGTCTACATCCACCACCTGCCCCATATCGAACGCCTTGAGCCTGAAACCGGCCTCAAGAAGCTGACGCTGAAAATAGCGCATACGGGTATGGCCGCTGTCAACACATCCTTTCAGGACTTCAAGCGCTTGTGCCTTAAGGGCATATATGCCGGCCGATACATACCGGCAGCCATCCTCCGAATCAAGGAAGCCCTTTATCATCATATCCTGATCGGCATCCACATACAGAGGTTTCTCATCATCAATCAGCTGGGTCACACCCATCAGCCCGTCATATGGAGTCCGGGCAAACTCATCCATCATTGAACGGAAAAGGCTGGCGGAGAAAACGGTATCCACTGTTGTAACACAGAACCGGTCACCACCCAGATATGGGGCAAGCTCCATCATACTGTGCATGGGTGTGGGAGTTTTCCTTACAACAAGGTCTATCGGAATCTCCTGCGCCAGGCTATTCAACAGGGCCACGGTTTCCGGATTCTCTCCGTTAATTATCACGGCCACACTTTCAGCGCCGCAATCAGACATGATGCGTATGAGTCGCTCAATCATGGGCGTACCGCAGACAGGCACCAACGGTTTGGACTGACTGAATCCCTCGGATGCCAGACGGCTGCCCTCACCTGCTGATATGATGCCAAAGCGCATTCCTGACCAAATCAGTGTTATTCCCTTTCCGGATTGAGATGCTTAAGCTTATCGCTGTCATCGCGACGGTCAAAATAGAGTTTGCCCAGCGGATTGGCATGTATCTCCTTCTCCATCTGACGTGAGCGGTAGATGTCAATAGCAGCGAATATCGCCTCACGCATTGAAGCTTCGCTTGCCACGCCCTTTCCTGCGATATCGTATGCTGTTCCGTGATCGGGCGATGTGCGAATCACAGGCAGTCCTGCGGTATAATTCACACCACAGTCCATATCCAGTGCCTTGAGCGGAATGAGTCCCTGGTCATGATACATGGCCAGCACCGCATCGAACTTACGGTATTCACCGCTACCAAAGAAACCGTCGGCCGGGAATGGGCCGAAACACTGTATCTTGTCGGCAGCAGCCTCATCGATGGCAGGCTTGATTATCTCATTCTCCTCCTTTCCGATAAGGCCGTCATCACTGGCATGCGGATTCAGTGCAAGCACCGCAATACGGGGTATCTCAATCCCGAAATCCTGTCTTAATGACTTGTTCAGGATTCTGAGTTTATCCTTGATAAGGTCCTTGCTCAACAGTGAAGACACTTTGGCTATCGGCTCATGGACGGTAGCCAGGGCAACTCTCATGGAACTGTTCATAAGTATCATAAGAGCCTTGTTGCCTTCTCCCAACTTAGCCTCGATATACTCGGTGTGGCCGGGAAAATTGAATGAGTCAGAGTGAATGGTCTTTTTGTTTATCGGTGCGGTCACCAGCACGTCTATCTTACCCTCGCGATACTCCTTTACAGCACGTTCCAAAGCCTGGAATGCGGCCTGTCCGCTCTCTTCGGTAGGGAGTCCGAAATCCACCTTGACATCCTCCTTGTTGCAGTTAACCACATTCAGGCGATCCTGCTGCGCATCGGATGCACTGTCTACCACATTGAAATTGGTGGGAGAATCTATCGCCTTGCGATGATATGTCATAACCTTGGGGGAGCCATACACCACAGGTATGCAGAACTCAAACATGGTGGGATCCTCAAAGGTCTTGAGAATAACCTCATATCCTATGCCGTTCACATCACCCTGGGTGATGCCTACAACTATCCTTTCACTCATATCTTTGTTTCTAATCTTCAGGGGTTATTAATATTTCGTCCAGATTATAATTGAATTTCTCCAGATCCAGTTCATCGGGCAGGCGCAACGTATATAGCGCAGCCTCCAGTTTCTTAAGTATGTTACGTTTGGGCTGGTTGGGGTAATAGACAAAAGCCTCGGCCACTACCACACGCTGGTATTTCTCGTCCACACGTGACACGGACACGAACGGGCCGCCCATATCGTAGCCCTTGATATTCCAAAGACCACGTACTACCTGGGCATATTTTCCATGAACCGTCTCATCCGATATCAGATTGAAGCCCTTAACAGTCATCATATACTGTCCCTCCTTTGGTCCGGGGACATTGGCTTTCATGACGGAATCCCTCTTGTGTACAAAATAGGCTTCTGTAAAGGTATTGGCATGACGGTACGGATAAGAATAAACCACGATGTTCAGATTCTGTTCCACGTTTTTGGGGAACCTGTCCTGACTGGCAGCCCATACAAAGTTCCTGCCGGTCTTTATCCTGGTAAGTTCTGTCGGAGCCCACATTTCGGATCCGAACGTCTTCCTGATAGCCTCACTGATATGTGGCTGGTGGTCTTCCCTGAGCTGGTCTATCTGACGGTTCAGTTCTGCCCTGGTAAAGAATTCGATGATAACGTCATGATTTTCGGTCACAAAGTTCTTGAACTTGAGAGCATTTGGTGCCTGGATTGTCATAACGATCTGCGGTGCCGCATAGACATCCCTTGAAAATTTGAACTTGGCGGTCGTATACATGGTAGGGTCTATCTTTATGATGACGATGTTACGACACAGGCGCAAAGTCTTGGAAAGATTGTTCTTGGTTATTCTAGACACCTTGAAGCAGGGCTCTGACTGAGCTACACCGGCCATATCATCTGTAAGGACAGCATACAGGGAATCTACCGCCCCGTTATGAAAATCATCCTCATTGGCCACCAGCAGGATCTCATAGGGTGATCCGGCCGATGTCGGGGTAAGCACAGACTTTTTCTTGCTCCGGGTATCGATCTCCTTACTCTTCTTCTTTCTGGCTTTCTTTGCTTTCTTTGTGTCAGATGAAGCGTTAGCTTCTGTTCGGGCGCCCTCCGTCTGGGATTTCTCTCCCTTCCGGGCTCCGTTGCCGCAAGATACGGTAATCATAACCGCCAGCAGCGCCATGCAAACTTTATAGAAAAACTGTTTCATAACATATATGGTTTAAGATTGTTCAACCTTGTTTTGCAGTACTCAACATGCCGCAGGCGGCCCAGATATCCTCACCTCTTGATGCACGGATGGTGGCAAACACACCGTGGCCGGTAAGCCAGTCGCGGAACTCCGTCATCTTCTGTTCCGATACAGGACGCAGCGGGCTGTCAGGGATGGCATGGAAACGGATCAGGTTTACACGGCAACTGAGTCCGCTGAGCGTCTTGACAAGCTGGCGGGCATCGTCCATGGAGTCATTCACACCGTCAAACATGGTGTACTCAAATGAGAGACGGCGCTGATGGCTGAAATCATACCGGCGCAACACCTCCAGCATCTCGGTCATTGAGAACGCCTTCTCGGCCGGAATAAGCTCGCGGCGTTTCTCGGGTGTAGGAGCGTGCAGGCTTACCGCGATATGGCACTCGCAACCTTCAATAAGCTGTTTGAGCTCACGGCGCAGACCTACTGTCGAGATGGTTATACGTTTGGGACTCCAGCCGAATCCCCATGCAGATGTGAGTATCTCCTGCACTGCCAGCACGTTCTCCAGATTATCCAGAGGCTCACCCATACCCATAAAAACCACATTGGTCAGGTTCTCCTTACCGGGCAGTGAAAGTATCTGGTTAAGTATCTCACCTGCTGTCAGGCTGGCGGTATAGTGCTGGCGGCCCGTCATGCAGAACACACAGCCCATCTTGCAGCCCACCTGGCTGGAGATGCACAGGGTGGCACGGTCATCATCAGGGATATATACCGCCTCCACATAGTGTCCGTTCTGAACGGGGAACAGGTACTTGACCGTGCCGTCGGCAGATGCAGCCTTGTGCGAAGGCTCTGCAAGACCCACCTCATAGTTCTCTGCCAGCCTGGCCCTGTGCTTAAGCGATATGTTAGTCATGCCGTCAATGGAGCGGACCTGCTTTACATAGAGCCAATCTGCCATCTGCTTGGCTGTGAACAGGGGCATACCGTTCTCAACAGCTACCTGCTGCAACTGCGCCAATGTCATTCCAACCAGATTCCTGAGAGCCATTTTTCCTGTTACTTTACCCCAAAAAACGTATTGTTGTCCGTATTACGTCTTAAAAGATTACAAAGGTATTAAAATAATTCATTATTTTCGCTGATATGATTCACACCATTGATTTACCCCAATACGGCAGTTCAACGCAGTTTGTCAGAGAGACTCTGAGCGCATGCCGTGACCAGTATATCCTGCTCAACATAAGCGGCAGGGAAGTGACAATAACCAATGAGGCAGCAGAGCGCCTTAAAGAGTGCGCCCAAGCCCACGGCGCAGGCATGGTCTACTCCGATTACATCAAGACAATCGGGGCCGATGCCACCGTACCCGCTCCGCTCATTGACATACAGAGCGGCAGTCTGCGGGATGATTTTGACTTTGGCGCACTGGTGCTTCTGTCACCTGCAGGCATTGATTCCTATCTCGCTTTTTCGGGGCAAGAGTTCCGGACCGCAGGATTCTACCAGTTGCGCCTGGCCATACAGCGCAGTCTGCCCATAGTGCGCCTGCCGCAGCCGCTCTATACAATTGCCAAGACTGATTTCCGTACATCAGGCCAGAAACAGTTTGATTACGTGAACCCGCGCAACCGGGATGTCCAGATAGAGATGGAAGCAGCCTGCACCGAGCATCTGAAACTGATAGACGGCTACATCAAGCCTGGAGCCGGAGCATCCGTAAACACCGATGAGGGCAGTTTCCCCGTGCTGGCATCGGTCATCATTCCTGTACGTAACCGCGAGCGCACCATTGCCGATGCTGTTAAATCAGCCCTGAGCCAGCAGCTGGACGGTCCGTACAACGTAATTGTAGTTGACAACCACTCCACTGACGGCACCACCCAGATACTCTCTGACCTTGCCAAAGCCGATGACCGACTGGTACATATCATACCCGAGCGCACCGACCTGGGCATAGGCGGATGCTGGAACCTGGCGGTAAACGACAGCCGTTGCGGCCGTTTTGCAGTCCAACTGGACAGCGATGACCTTTACAGCGGACCGGACACCCTTCAGAAAGTAGTTGACAAGTTCCGTGAGGGCGGATATTCAATGGTTATTGGCAGTTACCGCATGTGTAACTTTAATCTGGAGACACTTCCTCCCGGAATTATTGACCATAAGGAGTGGACCGATGAAAACGGCCCCAATAACGCCCTGCGTATAAACGGTCTTGGTGCCCCCCGTGCATTCTACACGCCAATTGTAAGAAAGATAGGTTTCCCCAATGTAAGTTACGGCGAGGATTATGCAGTGGCCATCCGTATTGCAGGAGAGTATCGCATAGGCCGCATATTTGACGAGCTCTACCTGTGCCGCCGTTGGGAAGGCAACAGTGACGCAGCCCTTAGTCCGGAGAAAGTAAATGCCAATAATATGTATAAGGATTCGCTCCGTACCGATGAGCTGAATCGCCGTATTCACCGTAAGATTGAGCCATAATGGAAGATATTTTCAAGCATCTTGGAACCATACTGCAAGAGCAGCTTCAGGAGTGGCCCGCCGCCCGTGAGGCGTTCAATAATCTTGAGAAGGTAGAGACCCGCGTATTGTCATCATCGGGACTTGCCCTGCAGCATAATCCAGCCCGTATAATATCCACTACTGCCAAGATCAAGCCGGCCGAGATTGCCAGCCGTTCCTGTTTCCTGTGTGAGGACTGCCGCCCTAAGGAGCAGCGCTCAATCCCATTGGATGACAAGTTCTACCTGCTGGTAAACCCATATCCTATATTAAAGGAACACTTTTGCGTAGTTAGCCGCAATCATAGGCCCCAGACATTCAGGGACTGCTATGAGGAGATGCTCTCAATTGCATCGCGTCTGGAGCCCGGATACATGATATTCTACAACGGGCCTCGCAGCGGAGCTTCAGCCCCGGACCACCTGCACATGCAGATCGGACGTTCCGAAGGTATTCCGCTAGTGGACAAACTGCGTGAGAACGAGCCGCCACAGACCGATGAGCCTGTAACCATACAGCCGTTCGGATTCCCCGTAATAATTATAAAAGGTAATGACCCTGAAAAGTTGTGGGACTACGTGAGCGGAATGACCATCTATGACGGTGAGTCAGAACCACGAATGAACGTGCTCTCAATCAATCGTAACGGTCAGGTAATAACCGCAATCATACCCCGAAGCAAGCATCGGCCGGACTGCTATTATGCCGATGAAATGGGCAAAATTATGGTTAGTCCGGGAGCTGTCGATATGTTCGGACTGGTAATCACTCCGCGCAAGGAAGACTTTGAATCACTGACCGAAAAGCAGGTGCTTGACATATACCGTCAGGTTACCCCGCAGCAGCCCAAAATCAGGGTTGGCATAATGGCCGCAAAAGAGATCCGGTTCTGTCTAAACGACAGCTACACCGATGGCCGAAGCAGTTTTGAAGGTGAGATGAGCGTTAGTGCTGTACAGGGACGGCTCAGCTGGAACGGTGTACTTATAGACAGCCTAACGCTTAAGCCAAACGAACACGGAGCAACATTCACGCTGCATGACGTAACTATAGGTATAGGATTCCACTGGGAGCGCCGTGAGGAGCAGACATTCTCAGGTCAGCTCAAGTTCATAGTTGAAGACGGACTGGTGCGGGCCATCAACATACTGCCTGTGGAGGATTACCTGACCAGCGTGATATCATCGGAGATGAAACCCACCGCCAGCCGCGAGTTCCTGCGCGCCCACGCCGTGATATCCCGCAGCTGGGTATTGGCACAACTACGTTCACCCTATCATAAGGCCGATGCCGCCAAGCCCATAACCAATGACCATATCCTGAACCGTATCATAAAATGGTACGATCATGACCAGCACACCCTCTTTGATGTCTGTGCCGATGACCACTGCCAGCGCTATCAGGGCCGCACCCGCATAATAAGCGCAGCAGCCCAGGCTGCCGTAAAGGACACATTCGGTCAGACACTGGTAAGTGAAGGCCATTTGTGCGATGCACGGTTCAGCAAATGCTGCGGTGGCATAACAGAGCAGTTCGAGACCTGCTGGCAGGATGAACACAAGCCCTATCTGGTTGCCCTGCGTGACAGCAGCATCAACGAAGGCGGACTGCCCGACCTCACGGTCGAGGAGAACGCCCGCCAGTGGATTCTCTCCGATCCCAAGTCGTTCTGCAACTCGGCCGATGGTAACATACTATCAGAATCACTCAACGGCTACGACCTGGAGACCCCGGATTTCTACCGCTGGACGGTAGAGTACACAACCGCTCAGATATCGGAAAGCGCGGGCCGTCGGGCCGAATCTATGAGTTGGAGATTGAGGGCACCAAGAGCAGTGTAACAATAGGCAAGGAGCTTGAAATCCGCCGTACACTGTCAGAATCGCACCTGTTCAGCAGTGCGTTCATAGTAGTCAAAAACACCGATGAAAAGGGCAATTTTACCGGCTTTACACTTCACGGAGCCGGCTGGGGGCACGGAGTAGGTCTCTGTCAGATAGGCGCCGCGGTAATGGCCGCCAAAGGCTACACCTATCGCGAGATCCTTGAGCACTACTATCCCCACACCACCCTGGGCCGTTTCTACTAAAATAGTACAATTGGGGACAGTCCCCTTTTGTATCATTTTGGCAAAATAGTACAAAAGGGGCCTGTCCCCAATTGTACTATTTTAGGGCGGGACAATTATGGAAAGCTTCAAAATCTATGGCGGTTACGCTTTCAGGGATGTCTATTGAGGTAAGATTTTCGCAGTCTGCGAATGTGTATCGGCCGATCCTCTTAACGCCGCCGGGTATGTTGACCTCTGTAAGGGCCTCACATTTATAGAATGCTGAATCACCTATCTCTGTTACGCTCTCCGGAATAGTGACGGAGGTTATGAAATACTCCTCCTTGAACGCGGCAACATCTATCCCTGTGACGCGGTAGGTTTTTCTTTTATACTTAATCTTGGATGGTATTACCACATCATCAACATATATATCACCGCTGGTGACACATGCTGTCCTGGTCTTCGGATAGATATAATAGTAGATATCATCTATTTCCACTTTTTCTTTCACCGGCTCTGAGGCTGTGACTGCCGATCCGGATAAGACAGGACGGATTGACGCTCCTTCAATGCGGCTGCCGGACGTTTTGTTGATATGTCGTGAATTGAAAATAACGTTCTCTGCAAAGTCTATACTAACGGAATCCAGCGAACTTGACCAGTACCAGTTATAATAATCTATGTCCGTATAATAAGCCAAGTTATTGGCCATATACTCACCGTCACAGGTATTGGCGGCCGGCAGAAATATATAATTATCTGAATAACCGGGCTTGCTGCCTGATATCCTGAATCCTTTCACTCCGTTGACTGTTGTCCACGTCCACGTACATTTATTGTACAGTTCATCCCACTCCGCCTTGGTGGGCATACGCCAGTTTCCGCCCCATTTTACATGGGCGGCATCATCTTCAGGCTCAAGAACGGTACGGCCATCCACAGTACCACGATCTGTGTCTGTGTTGTATTTATTGAACTTGACATCTCCGAATTCACCGCTCTCACGGAACTTGTAATTGTCATAATCATATCTGGGCTTGGCATCAGTCTCACCCCAGGCAAAGTAGTCACCGTTTTCCTCAGGTTTCTCAGCTCCGATATTGAAAGGCGCCCACTTTACACTCAGGCCCAGATCAACCGCGGCCGATTCATCCGGATGTGTTTCAAAACCCAGACGTTCCTTCATGGACTTGGGTACGGGAGTCCTCAGGATGTCGGTATAGGATTCCCATAGCTTTGCTGACACCTCATCGGGAGTAATGCCTGCTGTACCGGTGGAGTTGACTATATCACTATACATAAAACGGATCAGCCTGTTTTTATGTATCCCTTTAAGCAGTGAGATCATCTTGCCGGCATCAAGGTCACTCTCTTTCAGCCTTATCTCAAACCGGCACTTACCCGTCTCTTTGACCACTGGGTCCGATGCGCTATCATCCACTATGAAAGTAGCGTAGTTGGAGTCATCGGCAAAGTCAGACTGGACGTATATCCAATAGCCCACTTCCCGGAGCAGGTTCTCATATCTCTCAGAATACTGTTCCCTGTATTCACCCCTGAAAATGTCACCGTCAAAGGTACCGCCGCTCAAGGTGTACTGCGTCGAGTCGAAACTGTTTCCGTAGGTATAATCGTAGAATGCGTAGGCGCCACCTTTCAAAGTGCCACCAGTAACATTCAGCGCGGACTTCATGGCTTTGCTGGCATCTCTTCCGGGGAGCTGGATCCAAATCGCACTGTAACCTGCTTCGACGGTTCCTCCGGAAACATTGACGGTGTTGTCGAGTGTCGTGCTGTTCGCGAACTGGCGAATTGCAACGGAATGGGCTTTCACCGTTCCCCCAAGAATGTTGACGATCGCATTGCCGCCGGAGGAATTGTTGTCGATTGCATAGGTTGCGGAGCCAGTAGAGACATTCTCGATGTGCCCGCTTTCGACCGTCAGAGTGCCGCTGTTGGAAATCGTGTTGGAGGCATA
>CADCLI010000079.1 GCA_902802285.1 uncultured Bacteroidales bacterium | reverse complement strand
CATCATGAAGAAGATTACAAACAGGCCCGACCCGAATGCAGTGTTCCCGAATCCTAAGATTCCAAGCCTCTGCTTCATCAAGAATGTAGTGAAGAATCCGCGTATCATCATCGGAGATTATACTTACTACGACGATGTGGATGGTGCAGACCAGTTTGAGAAGCACGTTACGCACTTCTACGATTTCATCGGAGACCGGCTGATTATCGGTAAGTTCTGCGCCATCGCAAAAGGTGTAGAGTTTGTGATGAATGGTGCCAACCATCGGATGGACGGCGTGACCACTTACCCGTTCTATGTGATAGGCGGTGATTGGGGTTCCGCTATCGCACCGGTAAAGGATGAGCTTCCCCTGAAGGGCGATACTGTTGTAGGTAATGATGTCTGGATTGGCCAGAATGTGACTATCATGCCGGGTGTTCATATCGGCGATGGTGCAATCATCGGCACTAACTCTGTTGTGGCGAAGGACATTCCTCCTTATACAGTTGCTGTAGGCAATCCTTGCCGGGTTGTAAGGAAGCGTTTTGATGATGAGTTCATTGCTTATCTGCTGGACCTGAAATGGTGGGATTGGGATATTGAGAAGATTGAGGCAAACTTTAAGGCACTGTCAAGCGGCGACCTCTCGCTTATCAGAAAGATTGATAAATAGATTCTGTTTAGAGTGTATAGAAAAGGTGCATCGGCTATCATCGGACGGCCAGATGCACCTTCTTTTTGGCCGCCCCGTAATTATCGGCTTTCGTGAAAGGCGATAGTTACGGGACGGAACCGATGCAGAGCATCGGATGTTACGCAGGTGCTTGGGTTATCCGGGTGCGGAGATTTCGGACCTCTTCTTTCAGTTGGACGTTCTCCTTGCAGAGTTGATCTACTGAGTACTTGAGTTCGCCGTTCTCACGGCGGAGGGCGACTACCTCACGGTTGACTGTTGTGAGGTCCTCTATCAGGCGCTTGTTCTCCATGGAGAGGATATCGATGGACTCCTGCATATTCTTGAGGAAGTCATTGCGGCGCTTACGCTTGCCGGCAAGCCAGCCTGCAGCTGCCGTTATCATCGGCACCAGGCAGTCTGTGATTATTGATATGGTTGGTGTTTCCATGGTGATTCATCGGTTATGAGTAATACAATTTGATTTCCTGCTCTCTCCTTTTGATGAGTCCGGGCATTTTCTCGTTGCCGGCATAGATCCAGCGACGGAACTCATCGGCTATGGAGGGGTCGTTAGGGCCTTTCAGGATCTTCTTGCGGATGGTGGAGACGTTGAAGCCCCGGGCTCCTATGTTGAAGACGAAGCTGATGAGGGCATCAAACTGTTCCTGAGTGAGGTCTGCGCCCATCTGGTTGATACAGTGCTCGGCGTTGCGGATGTCCTGTTGAAGAAGCTCATCGGCTTTTTTTTCGGTTATTTGCATGCCTTGGTGAACGCCTGCGGTGTGGCCGTAGCCGATGGTCCAAACGCCTGCCGGACAGAGGTATGAGTTGAGGCGTAGCTGCTCAAAACTCTTTATAAGTAAAAGTGCGTAATTTGTTGCTTTCATGGTTGTTATGGATATATATTATTGTTTAAACGGTGTGTGTTTGGCGGGTGACAATCTTGAATACTATCAGGAAGATTGTGGCCGCTATGATTAGGATTATTAGGCGGTTTAGGATGGGTGATGCGCGGGGCTGCTGGGTCTGTTTTTCTTGGTATTGGGTGTTTTGTGTGGTGGTTGTGTCTTGGGTTGATGTGTGTGTTGTGGCTGTGGTTTCTGCCTGGTTAGTGGTGGATTGTTCCTCTATTATTAGGGTGCCTCCTCCCTGCTCTATCAGCTGGTTGGTTAGATCCTGAAGGGAACTGTTGGTATTAGGGATTAGCAGACCATCTGGGAGTATCTGGAAGCCTGGGATGTAGGTTATGGTGAGCTTACGGCTCTGGCTGGCCATGAGATGGTGTGCTGCGCTGTCTATGGCGTTCTGCGATATAGATGTGGTTGATGTGCTTGTGGCGGTGGTACGCTTGCTGGTGCGGCAGGCGGGCATCAGAAGTATCATTGTTATGATGCAGGATAGTGTGATGAGGTGCTTTGTTGTCATGGTACATAGGGTGTTTTGCATTAGTATTTGCACAAAGATAATGAATTTGTGCAATCTGCCAAAGGCTATTAGTCACTGAATAGATGTAAGTTGAGATAGAAAGGCAAATAGAAAACGATAGAGTACAAAGTTGTTATGGCAGCCAAAAGAATGGTTGAAGATGGATTCCTATATCAAGCAAAGACCTTATATTTGCATCAAACCAAGGTGGCAACACTGGTTTTTTGATTTACAACGAATCCGGTATTCTTCGGTCTTGAGGAGTACCGGATTCACTCTTTATAGATCATTAGGGAAAGGTATGCACCGAAAATTATGGTACATTTATGGTACATTTTTGATTTTTGGAAAAATAAATCGGCCTCAGAAGTATCTCTGAGGCCGATTTGTCGTGATTCCGCCGGGATTCAAACCCGGAACCTTCTGATCCGTAGTCAGATGCTCTATTCAGTTAAGCTACGGAACCGAACCTTAAGCCAGACGAACAAAGAAAACTGGTTTTCTTTGTATTCTTTTGAATTGACGGCAAAAAGGAACTTGTTCATTTTTGACGTTGATTCAAAAGAATCAAGTAAGCGCAAGCTTACTTTGTCGTGGCGTGGTGAGGAAGACGAAGTCAACCTTTCTCTTCGGGACGAAGTCAACCTTTCCTTTCGGAAAGCGGAAGACGAAGTCAACCTTTCCTTAAAAGCGGTGCAAAGATACGCTTTTATTTCCACAATAGCACACAAAGCACCCTCTTTTTTTGCAAGAAATAACGTTTTTATTTCCGCAGAGCATCACTCAAAGCCTCAAATGCCTGATTAGCATCACCAAACTGCTCCAGCAACTGCACAAACTTACTGCCTATTATGAATCCTGCGGCATTGGCTTGAGCACTCTCCAGGGTTTGCTTGTTGCTTATTCCGAATCCTATCATGCGCGGGTGTTTGAGCCCCATTCCGTTCACGTGGTTAAAATACTCCTGCTTCTTGAGGTCAAACTCCTTCTGCGCACCGGTAGTGGCGGCAGAGCTCACCATATAAATGAATCCGTCGGTGTTGTCATCGATAAAGCGGATGCGCTCGTCGCTGGTCTCGGGGGTTATGAGCATGATGATACGCACATCGTACTTATCGGCCACAGGCTTTACCTGGTTCAGGTAGTCGTTGAACGGCAGGTCCGGAATGATAACGCCGTCTATCCCTACCTCACTGCACTTTTTAAAGAACGCATCGAATCCGTACTGGTAGATGGGATTGAGGTAACCCATAAAGACCAGCGGCATCTTTACGTCCCTGCGGATGTCGGAGAACTGCTCAAACAGCAGTCTGAGCGTCATTCCGTTGCGCAGGGCCTTGGTGGCGGCGTCCTGGATTACGGGGCCGTCGGCCATTGGGTCGCTGAACGGGATTCCCACTTCAATCATATCAACTCCCTTCTGTTCAAGGGTGCGTATTATCTGCGCGGTGCTGTCAAGCGTGGGGTGTCCGGCGCAGAAATAGAGTGACAGGATGCCGTTTTTCTTATCGGCGAACAAATTATTTATTCTGTTCATAATTACGTATGTTATTGATAAATACACTCAGTTTGTTAATCTCTTTAAGACCCGGTTCAACCTCAACTTGGCTGTTCAGGTCAATGCCGCGGAAAAGCGGATGCTCAATCTCTACAAGACGCTCCTCGGCTCCGGGGCCGATGCCACCGGCCAGGATGAACGGATTGCTTCCGTCATAACTGTCCAACAGGCTCCAGTCAAAACTCCGGCCGCTACCGCCCCACCCGCTGCATTTGGTGTCAAACAGGAACATATCCACGCCGTCGGCACGCTCAAATGCGTTGCAGACATCAAAATCTGATGCCTGTGCCACCTGTATGGCTTTCATTATGGGCAGCCCGGTGGCCTTATGGATGGCGCGGCACAGCCCCGGCGTCTCGGTTCCGTGCAGCTGTATGCGGTTAAGACCCAGTTCACGGACCTTTTGGACCACCTCATAGGCCGTGGGATTTACAAAGACCCCCACTCTGCACACATCGGGCAGATAACCGGGCCGGACGCTAACGTAACGTTTGCTGCCAGGCCAGCACATAAACCCCATCATATCCGGGTGCAGGCTCTCTACTTCCCTGATATTCTGAACGTCACGCATTCCACAGACTTTGATAATCATATGGCTGCAATGAATTGTTTAAGAGCCATGCCCGGGTCAGCCTCTTTCATGAAGCACTCTCCCATAAGGAATCCGCGGAATCCGGCTGCGCGCAACTGGCGTACCGTATCGGGGTTGCTTATGCCGCTCTCGCTCACTTTAACAGCCTCTGTAGCCATTTTCTCCGCCAGGCGGAATGAGTTAGCCACATCGGTATGGAAAGTGCCCAGATTGCGGTTGTTTATGCCTGCCATATCGGGGTTGCACTCCAGATAGTCAAGTTCCGGCTCGCTGTGCATCTCAAGCAGCACCTCAAGTTTAAGGTCGTGTGCAGTGCGGGTCAATGTACGGCACTCATCAAGACTCAAATCCGCGGCAATAAGCAATACCGCATCGGCACCCGCCAAACGTGCCTCAAACAGCTGATACTCATCTACAATGAACTCCTTGCGCAGTATAGGAATATGGACCGATGCACGCACCTGCGGGATAAAATCCAGAGTTCCGCCAAAATACCTGCTGTCAGTAAGTATGCTCAGGGCCGATGCCCCGCCGGCTGCGTACTTGGGTATCACATCCATGGGCTGTGCATCCTCATGGATCCAGCCGTTGGAGGGGCTCTTGCGCTTGAATTCCGCAATTATCCCGTAGGGGCTGGAGGCCAGGGCGCGGCTCATGCTGCGTTCCGTAATGCCGTCGGCCATAAGGCGTTCCACTCGGGCGTAGAGTTCTCGGGGCGGAACCAACTGTTTCTGCTGCTCCAACTCCACCCGCTTATGGGCTACTATCTCCTGTAGTATATCGGCCATTACTGATTGATTTCTACGAATTTACGGAATGCCTGCAGGGCGCGGCCGCTCTCTAGTGACTCACGTGCCATTGCCACACTGTCCTCAATGCTCATGTTGCGGTCCATGATACCTATTCCGCAGGCTGCATTGGCTATGATCACGTTCTTCTGCGCGGTGGTTGATGTTCCGTTCAGCACGCTGTCAAATATGGCCGATGCGTCCGATATGCTTGCACCGCCGAATATGTCACTTGGAGAGATATAGTCCAGACCCATATCCTTTGGGGTATAGACCTTCTCGTAGTAGTTGGTGACCACCTTGAATCCGCTGGTGAGTGAAATCTCATCGTATCCGTCATAACTGGTAATGACGCCAAAGTTGTCACCTATGCGCTGATGGATGTTAACGTACAGACGCAGCTGAGCCTGTGTGGCGGTACCGTGCAGCGAGTTCTTGGGATGGCAGGGATTTACAAGCGGTCCCAGCAGGTTGAAACATGTGGGTATGGCCAGAGCCTTGCGGGTGGGTCCCACAAACTTCATTCCGTATGCAAAAAGCGGTGCGTGGAAATAGCATACACCGGCCTCATCGAGTGATCGGCGCAGTACATCGGGGTTGTCGGTGAACTTTACTCCGTGCTCCTGCAGAACGTTGCTGGCGCCGCTTACGCTGCTGCTGCCGCCGTTTCCGTGCTTGGTAACCTTGTAGCCGGCTCCTGCTATCACGAATGCCGAGCAGGTGCTAATGTTGAATGTGTTCTTGCCGTCACCGCCTGTACCAACAATGTCCAGAGTGTTTTCCTGATCCAGGTCAATGTGCTTACCGGTCTCCAGCAGTCCCTGGCGCAGGCCAAGAAGCTCATCTACAGTCACTCCGCGGGCCTGTATGGCCATAAGCAGAGCGGCTATCTGCTGATCGTTGTACTTACCGTCAATAATGTTCAGCATGATGCTGTGTGTCTCCTCTTGAGTCAGTGAGGCTCCGTCAATGAGTTTTAAAAGATACTGTTTCATATAGCAATGTTATTTATTTGTTATTCAACCAATTATTGATTATTGTCTTACCCTGTGGAGTCAGTACGCTCTCGGGGTGAAACTGAATTCCGCGTATATCGTACTCGCGGTGTCTTAATGACATTATGTATCCGTCATCACTGCGGCTGGTCACCTCAAGGCACTGCGGAAGGTCCTTGTCATCGACCACCCAAGAGTGGTAGCGCCCTACCTCAATATCCTTGGGCAGACCGTTGAACAGATAATCCTGAACTGTGATATGCGCCGGAGTAGCCACTCCGTGAACCACGTTGCCTATGTTGAGCAACTTGGCTCCGAATGCCTCACCTATGGCCTGATGTCCCAGGCAGATGCCTAAGATGGGCTTGCGTCCGGCATACGCCTTGATAACCTGAGGCATAAGTCCTGCCTCGCTGGGTATTCCAGGGCCCGGAGAGAGTACAATCTTGTCAAACTGCTCCAGATCCTCAAGGCGGAACATGTCATTACGCACTACTGTCACACTTGCTCCAAGCTCCTTTAAAAGGTGGCTCAGATTGTATGTGAATGAGTCATAATTGTCTATTATTACGGTCTTTATCATAACTTCTCTGCCATTTGGATTGCCTTGCGCAGTGCGCCCAGCTTGTTGTTAACCTCCTGTAATTCATACTCCACATCGCTCTTGGCCACAATACCGCCGCCGGCCTGGAACCACAGCTCACCGTTACGGCTCACAAAGGTGCGTATGGTGATGGCCTGGTTCAGGTCACCGTTAAAGCCTATAAAGCCTATGCAGCCGCCGTAGGCACCGCGGTTATGCGGCTCATACTCACTTATAAGCTGCATGGCGCGTACCTTGGGCGCGCCACTCAGTGTGCCGGCCGGGAAAGTGTCAATGAATGCCTTTACGGGATCGGCATCATTGTCCAACTCTCCCGATACGCGGCTTACCAGGTGTATTACATGGCTGTAGTATTGCATATCCTTGTAAAAGTCTATGTGTACGTTGTGGCAGTTGCGGCTCAGGTCGTTGCGGGCCAGATCCACAAGCATCACGTGCTCGGCATTCTCCTTGGGATCATTCTGAAGATAGAGGGCGTTCTCGCGGTCCTGCTCGGCATTACCGGTACGTCTGGTGGTGCCTGCTATTGGATCGATGTATGCCTGTCGGCCCTGTATGCGGCAGTGAGTCTCGGGGCTTGATCCGAATATCCTGAACCCACCAAAGTCAAAATAGAACAGGTACGGACTGGGATTGATGCTACGCAAGGCGCGGTAAAGCTGGAAATCATCACCAGTATAAGACTGCTTGAAACGGCGTGACAGAACAATCTGGAATACATCTCCGCGCTTGCAGTGGGCAATTCCGCGGCGTATGTTCTCGCGGTGCTCATCATCGGTCAGGGTGCTGGTGCAATCGCCAACCGCGCGGAATCCGAATGTGCGGAACGTATGGGAACTCAGGCTGTGCTCAAATTTGTCAAGTGAGCTCTTCTCGCCTTCACCCAACAACTCAATGAGTGTGAGTTCGTTGCTGTAATGGTCAAATACCGCAATGCTCTTAAAGAGCGTGTACTGCATATCGGCCGCATCGTTCTCCTTCTGGGTCTCGTCCTTGATGCTTATGTTCTCAAAGTAGCGTACGGCGTTGAGAACTCCAAGTCATTCATTGCCATCAATCCCATTGCCACAGTCAGCATTGCCCATGGTGTAGGAACCATGCTGCTGCCCGACGGAACCACGCAGGAGCACGCCATCAGTGCCGATTATGACGCTGCCAGGC
>CADCLI010000078.1 GCA_902802285.1 uncultured Bacteroidales bacterium | reverse complement strand
ACGCCCTGAAAGGCATGAGTAAACTCCTACCTTCCAGGACATCTTCTTGTGCTGCGGGCCCCTCCCGTTCACAAGCCCACGGGCGGCCATGGTTTCCGAGATTATATATCCCTTCTGTTCCGCTCGCTTAGCAAGCTTCTGCTCAATTCTCTTTACGGTATTTGTCCTCGGTTTCGTCGGCCAGCATGCTGAGGTAGCTGGTGTAGCGGGAGAGATGGATTTTTCCCGATTCCACCGCGCTTTTTACGGCGCAGTCGGGCTCGTTTGTGTGCATGCAGTTGCCGTAACGGCAATCAGCAGAATACTTGAAAATCTCTGGGAAGTAGTGGCTTATCTCCTCGTGCTCCATATCGAATGTACCGAATCCTTTGATTCCCGGAGTGTCAATGATCCAGCCGCCCTCTGGCAGTGGGAACATCTCGGAGAATGTGGTGGTATGCATGCCGGTATCATGTTTCTCCGATATCTGGCCGGTACGCTGGTTCAGGTCAGGCAGGATACGGTTTACAAGAGTGCTCTTTCCCACTCCGGAGTTACCTGCTATAAGTGACACCTTATCCTTAAGAAGACTGCGGACACTGTCCACACCCACTCCGTGCAGGGCATCGCACTCCACGCATTCATATCCTATGGAACGGTACAGTGCGGTAAGCTCATCGGCTGTAATCCTATCCTCTGCAGTCAGCAGGTCTGACTTATTGAAAACCAGGATTACCGGGACCCTGTAAGCCCAGGCCGATGCCAGGAATCTGTCGATGAAAACGGTAGAAGTTACAGGGTGGTTGACTGTAACCACCAGCAGGCACTGGTCCAGATTGCAGGCCAGAATATGGGACTGTTTGGAAAGATTAGAGGAACGCCGTATTATGTAGTTACGGCGCTCCTCTATGCCTGTGATATATGCCGGCTCCCCGTCTGGTGCCGGGCTGAACTCCACGTAGTCGCCAACGGCTACGGGATTGGTGCTTTTAATGCCTTTGATGCGGAACGTTCCCTTAATGCGGCACTCCTGGTCGCGTCCGTCAGCGGTCCGTACCAGATAACTGCTGCCTGTATTACGAATAACTAATCCGCGCATCAGCCGTTATACGGTCATTATCTCTTTCTCCTTCTCGGCAAAGAGCTCGTCGGCCTTCTTGATGTACTTGTCATGCAGTTTCTGCAGCTTGTCCTCTGCATCCTTCTCTGCATCCTCGGGCAGACCGTCCTTCTGGGCCTTCTTAAGGGCATCAATGGTTTCACGACGGGCGTTGCGTACCGATACTTTGGTGCTCTCGGTCACCTTTCCGCTCTGCTTTACAAGGTCACGGCGACGCTCCTCGGTCAATGGCGGAATGGCCAGACGGATAATTTCACCGTTATTGGTGGGCATGATACCTACAGATGAGTCAATGATTGCTTTCTCAATGACCTTGATCATATTCTTGTCCCAGGGACGGATGGCAATGGTGCGGGCATCGGGAGTTGACAGCGCAGCCACATTATTGAGAGCCACCATAGAGCCGTATGAATCCACGCGGATATCATCCAGGATACGTACATTGGCCTTTCCGGCGCGAATATGGGCAAACTCATCTTCCAGGTGCATGATGGCCATCTCCATCTGCTCCTCAGCCTCATTAAGACAATTATTTACATCAAACATAACAGGGTTGTTTTTCGTTTGGCCTCAAAGATAGGTTAATTTTGTTCAAAATACCATATATTATTACTATTTTTGCATGATTAAAAAAATAACCTGATGCTGACCGACTGTTCACAAATACTTGACGGATTCAACACCATCTCTCTCGACGAGATGTCATCGATACGTCTGATGAACAGGATTGACAGCAAATATCTGGCAAACGAAACACAGCTTTACAGGCTTCTTGAGATGGCCGGAGATGATTACATGGTTCAGTCTATCGATGGGATACGCCAGTCTGAGTATCGGACCCTCTATCTTGATGACAGATTCAACACAATGTACCTGCACCATCACAACGGACATCTGACCCGCCAGAAGGTACGCATCCGCACTTATGTCGATACGGGAGACCATTTTTTTGAGATAAAACTCAAGAACAACCACGGCCGCACCAAAAAGAAACGCATCCACCTTACCGGAGCGGACACTTTCATTCAGGAGGGTGCCGCTGAGTTCGTTCAGGAGAACGCCATGCTTTCCATTCCGCTAAGCGATATGATGCCTAAGGTGGCCAACCATTTCAGACGGATAACCCTGGTGAACAACGCCAAGACCGAAAGGCTCACCATTGACCGGCATCTCTCATTCCACAACAGTGAGACCGGCCTGGACCGGAACATGGACAACCTGGTGGTAATAGAGGTAAAACGCGACGGCAACACGTACTCTCCTATCCAGGACCTGTTGCGTGAACTTAGGATATTTCCGAGCGGTTTCAGCAAGTACTGCATCGGAATGGCTCTCACCACTCCAGATATAAAAAGGAACCTTTTCAACGAAAGAATCAGAAAAATAGAAAAAATCACATCAATATGCTTATGAATCTTTTAACCCCGCTGATAGGCGGGCTCAGCCAGTTGGCTGCTACAGCATCCGAAGAAACCGAACTGTTTGGAGAAGAGACCGAAAGTCTGCTCTCTACACTGGGCTCCACACCTTTCTGGCCTTCGTGGCCAAGCATCTGGGAGATGGTAATCCGTCTTCTGATCAATATCATAACCATAGGCATCATAGTCCATGCCTTCTATTATCCCAAGGCCAAAAGACGTGACTATTACTTTACATTCTCCATTATAGGAGTGAGCATTTTCCTTCTCATCTACCTTATGGGAGGTGTCAAGCTCAAGATAGGATTCGCGCTGGGTCTGTTTGCCATATTCGGAATCATAAAGTACCGTACTGAGCAGGTTCCCATCCGTGAGATGACCTATATGTTCGTTATAATCGCAGTAGCTGCAATAAACGGTCTGGCTACCAGCGTGAGTTACTTTGAGCTGCTGGCTACAAACCTGATTTTCATAATAGCCCTGGCCATCTGCGAGAACACAAAGTGGATGAAACATGTTCCCTCCAAGCTTATCAAATATGACAATGTAAAACTGGTGGCGCATGGAAAGGAGGAGGAACTGAAGGCTGACCTGGAGAAACGCCTTGGTCTAAAGATTATCCGAATTGAAGTGGGTAATGTGGATTTTCTCAAGGATTCCGCCATTATCAAGATCTATTATGAACCCATAATGGATGAGTTCGGAACCATTGACACCGTAATGAAAACAGGTAAGATAAGATGAGACTATACAGAGACAAATCCGGCATCCGGGCATTAATTGCCGTAGCAGTCATGTTTATCATGGCACAAGGCAGTGCTACGGCCCAGTCCGGAACCGGTCTTTGGACCGGGGCCGGCCTTAAGAAGGACCTTCCCAAAGGGATGAATGCCGAGTTTGAGGCCGAGTGGCGTCAGACCGGTTTCTTTACAGAAACTGACCGCTGGTCGGCAGGAGCATCGGTAAGCAAGCGTCTGTACCGCAACAAGGACAAGACATTCAATGTCAGGGCAGACCTTGGCTACAGATACATGTTATCCAACCGTCAGGAGTATACGACCGACAAACGTGATCCGGAGTTGTTTGAGCAGGAAGACGGTATGCCTGCTCAGTATTATCTGGACAACCATATTGACTTTAATCTCACCAATGACTTTCTGGAGAGCCGTCACCGTTTCAGCGCTTCCGTATCGGCCGGATATGAGGTCGGCAGGTTCAAGTTCAGCCTGCGCGAGCGCGGACAATACACATACTCCTGCGGCAAGGATGACATCAGGGACAAGCACCGCTTCAGTGAGAAAACCGACATGATTACCGGAGAGTCCTATTATGAGGATAGCATAACCGTTGTCAGCGTAAAGCCTTCATCAAAGGTAATCCTTAGAAGCCGCATATCGGTGGATTATGACATACCGCATTTCAAGCTGGATCCTTTTGTATCATATGAGGTGTTTTCTGATTTGAGCGGAAGGGAAGCTTTTGAGAAGGGGCGTCTTACAGCCGGTACAGGTTTCACGCTTAAAAAGAAACATGCGTTCCAGCTGGCATACATCTGGCAGAACCGCATTGACGATGACGAGTCGGTAAAATCGGCTGTCAGCATAAACTATACATTCAAATTCTAAAGGACTTTTTACATGAAAAGACTGCATATTCCGGCACTGGCAGCAATCCTGGCTGCTGCGGCAATGTTATTGACAGGTTGCAATCCTGACGACGACTCCAAGAAGGACGGCGGCAATACCGATCCCGTGAATACCGGCAACGCAAAAGTGGAGATAACCACCGGCGATGCCACAGACATTAAAAAGAAATCAGCCATAATGACAGCGACATGCGCTATCACCGATGCTGACGGATTGGGCGGTATTGCATGTTTTTACTATAATTCCACTGCCGGCAATGCAGAAGCTGTCAGGCAGAACGGTATCAGAGTATTCGCAGACAGCGTTACTGAAAGCAGCAAGACATTCAGTGCTGCCGTGAGCGGCCTTGACCCCGACACCAGATATTATTATGTGGCCTGCATAACCTTGGACGGCCACGAGTATACCGGAACAGTCAAGTCATTTACCACACTGGCATCCGATGAGGGTCCCATGGTCTTCTATCAGAAAGACGGTATCGTGAGATACATAGCCCATTCCGCATTGGACGATATTCAGGAGGCCGACAACGGCAACATTGTAAAGTACTGCTTCAGTGACAGCCGCGTGGCATCGTACTCCAAGAACATGCTGGACAGCGTCACATACAGCTATCCTTCAGGCATTTCATTCTCTGCATTCCCGGATGCATCGGATTTCAGAAGCGCCATTGACAACGCCGAGACTCCCCAGCCCAGATCCGTAACGGAACCTCCCGCACCGGATGAGGATGCCGATGATTACAGTGATTACATTGAGAATTTCAGCGTAAAGAACTCAATCGTATTCACTTGGGCAGGCAATGATGTCACATGGTCCGGAACCGTTCCCAGCGGTGTGACAATCACCAAGGACCAAGGTCATGTAACCGTACAGTCTACAAAGGGCAAGATGAAATACCGTCTGCAGGGGACTACCTCTGACGGTTCATTCAAGGTTGCCGACATGAATGTCACGGAGACCGATGACAACAACAAAAAATTCATCCTGGAACTGTATGGCGTTGACATCACCAACCCGAACGGCCCGGCCATCAACATACAGTCCGGCAAAACCATCCTGGTCAACATGCCTCTTGACAAAGTCAATAACCTGAAGGACGGCGCAGTTTACACCCAGACCGACGGCGAAAGCCAGAAAGGCACTTTCTTCAGTGAAGGCCAGTTGGTATTCAGCGGACCCGGTACACTGAACGTTACGTCATTGGGAGGTCATGGAATCTGCAGTGACGACTACATAAGGTTGCGCTACAACGCAGGTAACATCAACATAACATCAATCAAGGACGGTTTCAACACCAAGGACCGTTTTCTGATGTACGGCGGTAATATTACCGTCAAATCCTCAGGTGACGGAGTGACCGTACGCCGCGGTCCGTTTGAGCTCTACGGAGGATCTCTTGATATCAGTTGCAGCGATGACGGAATAGTATCGGATTATTCTCTTGAACCCGATGTGGCTTGCGTGAAAATCGGAGGAGGGAACCTCAATATTGTGACTACAGACGCAAAAGGCCACTCAGTCACGACCACCGGAAACCTTACCATTGAGAACGGAACTGTAACTGCATCAACTCAGGGTGCTGCTTCCAAATGCCTTACCGCCAGCGGTGAAATGGTAATTAAGGATTCATACATCAACCTGGCCACCCAGGGTGACCCGCTGTTTGACGAGGATGAGAATGACTGGTCATCGGCTGCCTGCATCCGCGCCAAGAGCAGTCTTTCAATCTCAGGCTCAGATGTATATCTGTTCAGCGCCGGCAATGGCAGTAAGTGTATAAATGCCGCATCCGATGTGACCTTGGGGAGTTCGGCGCTGTCATTGGTAACGAATGGAGACGATTATGACGGTGACGGAAATAAGAGCAGGTCACGCGCCATAGATGTCATCTCCATGTCTGTAAATGATGGCACATCGTTGGGTATCAGTGCTGCAAAGACTGCGGTCTATGTAGAGACAGGACTTAACGTGACAGGCGGCAACACATTCGCCTACTCACTGTCAGATGAGACAAAAGCTTTATATGTAAAAGGAACGATAACGCAAACCGGAGGACTGGTCATGTCCGGTCTGTCCAAGTAAATGAGAAGGCTGATCATACTGATGTTGACGACACTTCTGACTGTCAATCTTTTCAGTCAGATTAATGATGTTGTCGCATCCGACAGCCTCACCAAAAGCCTGGACTTGGACAATCTGCGCAAGATATCATTCAAGGATGGCAACGTTATAGCCACATATTCGGACGGAACGTCGCAAAGCCGCAAACTGTCCGGCTCTGACAAACTCCAGTTTACCACGGATAAACAGGATGAGGAGGTTTCGGAAGGGGCATCCCGTTATACCATATATGACCTGAGCGGACGCCCCGTCAAGACTCACACCGACCGAAGTTGTGACCAGCCATTTGACCTTAATGACCTTGGTTCAGGGATATATCTGCTCAAAACAGGCAACCGCACCATCAAGATAGTCAAATAAATCCCAAAAAGTTTGTCCAGCTCCGCAAAAAGGCATAATTTTGCACCCGCTTAACAGCAATTATAGGTAGATCCGCTAGCTCAGCAGGTAGAGCACATCCCTTTTAAGGATGGGGTCTCGGGTTCGAACCCCGAGCGGATCACCAACAAAAAATAAACTCAAAATCATCTGAAAGCTTGCTTTCAAGGGGTTTTGAGTTTATTTTTTGTTGTATGATGGCCCGTGGCCAAGGGACAGGGGTCATCATTAACAAAGATAACCCCGAGCCATAATAAAGCTTGCTTTCAAGGGATTTTGAGTTTATTTTTTGTTGGAATGATGGCCCGTGGCCAAGGGACAGGGGTCATCATTCCAAGCACTTTCACCAGAAAGTGCTTGGTGATAACTCCGAGCAAATTGTAAGGTGATAACCCCGAGCCAAAAAAATTATATCTTTGCATCATGAAAGTATTATTAATAAACGGAAGCCCCAAAGAGCACGGCAACACCTTCCAAGCCCTAACCGAGGTAGCCAACACACTCAACACAGAGGGCATTGAGACAGAGATTGTGAGCATCGGCAAAGATGCCATTCATGGTTGTATAGCATGTGGATATTGCGGCAAGACGGGCCGATGCACGTATAACGATGATCTTTATTACAAGATATGGAGGACCGTGCAAGACGGCATCGACGGACTTGTGGTCGGATCACCTGTCTATTATGGCGGCCCCAACGGCTCACTCTGCGCCCTACTGGACCGCGTGTTCTACACCTTGAGCCGGCAGTTGCAGTACAAACCCGCCGCCAGTGTGGTGGTTTGCCGTCGCGGAGGTGCATCGGCCGCATTTGACCGTCTCAACAAGTACTTTACTATCACCAATATGCCCGTGGTTAGTTCACAGTACTGGAACATGGCTTACGGCCAGACTCCCGGACAGGTAAAACAGGACGAAGAGGGTATGCAGACAATGCGGACACTGGGGCGCAACATGGCCTGGATGATCAAAAAGCTCGCTCGGCCCGAAGGGACGCTTTGACTTTCCCCCTCTGGGGCCGTCGAGCTAAACCTTCACCAAGCGAAGCGACTGAAAGAAATACCCCTTTGCGTCACTAACGGGTCAGCTTGAGGTAATTGCAGGAGAGCATGGAGCCGGAGGAGTCGCGCAGATGCATTGCGCCTCCCAGACAATAGCGCCATGCTTTGCAATGAGCGCAATCATCCTTTTTCATCCAGCGACGGTTGCGGTAGGGCTTGAATCCTTTCTCCCATACCTGCCAGAAATCATCCTTGTGGATATTGCCCTGATGATAGTCACTGCGTATGCTCAGACAACCGGAGATAGAACCGTCACTGAGAATGGATGCCACACTGACACCTGCTACGCAGTGAAACAGATGGTCGCGCACCAGCCCCTCGTAACGACCCACAAAACCCTCGCATGAGTAATTCAGTTCTATTCTGCCCTCGCGACGCACTACTGCAATAAAGTCCATCAACTGACGGAACTGCTCATCGGACAGCATAAGTTCCGGCTCACTTACAGCCCTGCCCATAGGGGCTACGGTAAATATGCGCCACATTCTTACCCCCCGGCTTATAAGATACTCCTTGAACTCGGTCAGGTAACTGAAATTGCGCTGGTTTACGCAGGTAATTACATCCCAGGTAAGATCCGGATGCCCGTTAAACCAGTCCAGTGCTGCATCGGCCCGCTTATAACTAAGTTCACTGCCGCGCATCCAGTTGTGCTCACTCTCAAATCCGTCAAAACTCATAGCCACGGTATCAAGACCGGTATCGACAAGTTCATTCACCTTGTCGCGGGTCAGAAGCATTCCGTTGGTTACCATTCCCCACAGGAATCCGCGCCGCTTGATCTGTTCGCCCACCACGCAACGCCCAGGGTCAAAATCCTTGGGCCGGCTATCCAATACACCCAGCAGGTCGCTCACAGGGGGATCCTTCAGTCCGGCAGTCTTGCGGCAGTCACTACCGCAGTGACGACAGTTAAGGTTGCAACGCAGAGTGCACTCCCAGAAAAGTTGAGTGAGCCTGTGTTCCAGTATCTGAGTCCTGAATGCGGCGCGACTGGACTCCAGAAGCAATCTTTTAGTAAATCCCCAACGAGATTCCATTTATTTAAGACGTGTCTTATTGATTAAATTGTCTATTGAGTCAATCCTGGCTCTCATTACCCGGTTCTCCTGGGCGCGGCGCTGCATCATCTCCGGTGTACCGTAGATTACGGAGTTCATCCGGTCCGACAGGTCCTTCTTAAGGCTGTTTACCTGTCTGATCATATCCTGAACCTCCCTGGAATCACCGGGCATTACAGGCGTCTGAGCCAGGCTGCCGGCTCTGGTGGTCATATATTCATCCACAACCTCGGCCGAATCCCGGGATTGTACAGGTTCATCCGGGGTCTTGGTAACCTTCTTGCTGCGGCAGCTCACCAGCGTCAACAAGGCAACTGACAGAGAGCATATTATGTATGTCCAGCCCTTAGAAAGCGCTATCCTGTATTTAATAAATGCCATATCTTGCTGTTTTTATGGTTTGTACTCAACCGACACGGTCTGCACATCATTATAGAATGATGCGGTTTTGCGTGCATTATATATCTCTGGTATATCGTACAATTCCGGAATGTTAAATGATTTGAGAGTTGTACGGTATATGTCCGGATCCTTTTGGGGGAGCACAAACGGTTTACCCACACTCCCGTCGGGACCTATATATGCTATGTACGGACGGCCATATACCAAGTCATCACGTTTGGAAGCGAACACTATCCAACGGCTGTTGCTGCTCCAGGAGTGATAGGTATCTGCACCATTCGCATTCAGTCCCGGCAAGACGTCAACTTTACGGGTTTTGAGGTCTATGAGCCATAACTCACTCTCCTTGTGCCATATGGGGAAGGTGCCGTATTGGGCGGCTGTAGCCATAAGCCAACGGCCGTCAGGAGATGCCTTTAGATGGCTGAAAGAGAGCCTGTTGCCGGCCTGAATAATGGTAATCGCATTGTCCCCCATTCTGCCGGTCTCAGGATCAAACTGCACTACAGCAATATCATAGTGCATATCCGATATGCTGTCAGGCTGCTCATGATGAACCGCTCTGCAGAAGAATATGGTCCTGCCATCGGCCGAAAAACAGGGGAATGTCTCCTGGTATTCATCTCCGCTGGTGGCGGGGCTTTCGGTTACGGTCAGGTTGTCAAAATCAATCACCACCAGGTCACTGCGTTTGTCGTAGACCTCCATCCTCAAATCACGGCGGGTATGGACTGCAAATGTGATATCCGCTGTGGTAAAGACACCGTAACGGCCATCTGCCGTGATATCTCCGTATACACCGCCACCTGTATGGTCTGTCCTGGTGTTCAGTTTAAGAAGTTTTCCGTTACGGTTCAGTATAGTTCCGCCGCCGGGACCACGCAGATGCATGAACGATGTCCCGTTACGGTTGGATGTATGACAGTTCATGCAACTGTGTCCGGCACTGCGGTTGTCACCCAGCAGTACAGTGCGGAAACTCTCTATATCTCGCTGCTCAATCTGAATCCGGTTCCATACCTCATATGCCGGCTCAATCAGTCGGTAACTCAGATACTTGTCTATGGAATCAGTCAATATGGTCCAACTGAATGATGTGTTGTAGTCCGGTGCCCCGCCCACACCTTTTGCACGGACGGTAACGGTTACCTTACCTCCCTTCTCGGCATCAAGCATAGAATGCCATCTCCTTACTGGGAATCTGACAAGCCCATTTCTGCCTTTGAACTCATACTCCGCCGAACCTCCTTTTACCTGTACAATAATCCTGTCTGCTGCACCGACACGGAAATTCAAGGGGGCGATATTGCAAGGTATGGTAACGTCCGAATAGTCAGGAAAAAGCCCTGAAAAACCGCTGTCTTGAACATCGCTGCAGGAAGTCAGGAGCAACACCGTCAGTGATATGAATAT
Organism: uncultured Bacteroidales bacterium; assembly: GCA_902802285.1. Taxonomy (GTDB): domain Bacteria; phylum Bacteroidota; class Bacteroidia; order Bacteroidales; family Bacteroidaceae; genus Colenecus. The sequence continues at coordinate 1,531 of CADCLI010000078.1, read as the reverse complement.
CAAATTCTTTTTCATTGCCGTATTTGTTTTTAGACGGTATCAGTTTCCGGTATTTGCTGACATTGCAGCCTTGTAAAGTTCCGGGACCTTATGATTCCGGTCCAGCCCGTCCGCCCAGAACTGATTGTAGAGAGACCTGAAGGCATCCAGATTGCCATCCAGCAGACACGAGCACATAAGATAGTCTATGGCAACCTTGTTGGCAGGACAATCCACTATAATGGAGTTTAGGGAGGAGCGGATGGCGCCAAGTTCATAGAACCTGTCCTTGACCGAGGTCCGGGAACGCCAGGTCAGATACTTTTCAGGAATGCTGTCAGTATCTATGCATCTGATAAGATTCTCCGCCCACTCCCTGTGCATTCGGGTCCTGGACAGGATGTACAGATACTTTAGAGCTACCGGATAGTCTGCCGCCGTTACGGATATCTCGGCCAGTCGGCGGATAATGCGTGTGGGGCAATGGCCGGGCGTTGAGGCCTGGGCCATCAGGGCGCAGTCTATGGCCTGAGACAGATCGCCCATCTCAAGAAGGGCATCGATAAAGAAATAAGTGGAGAGATAGTTCTCATTATATCCGGTTATCAGGAACAGTCCGTCCGAATTGCTGCCCTGGTCACAATCCGCCAGCTTATCGGGCAACATGCCTTCACGGGCGTATGAGAGGTTACGGTAAAAGAGACCGTAGATTATGTCCAGACGTTTCTCAGCCTCAGACCTGATCTGATTCCAGTCTTCGGTCTTGTAGGCTATGGTACCTATTCTGTAAGAGAACTCCATGACCGGATCCCTGAACGATGTGCAAATGATGATGACCGTGCACAAAGCGGTAGCCACGTTCGGAATCAGGGGTTTCCTCAGATATGACACCACCAGACAGACTATAACTGAAAGCGGCATGAGCAGCAGAACCGGCACCCTGGGAAGAATATTCACCATGACAACCGGATACATCAAAGCCTGAATGGGAGTAAGGTTGTAAAGGCGAGCCAGGAAAAACGTTACTGCAAGCCCGATGATGACCGGCAACACATTCTGCCTGAAACTGCCGGTCCGAATCAACAGACATATAATGGCGAAAGTAACCGCATTTCCTCCGGCAAGTATGAACAGGACCGGAACTGCCGTACCGATACAAACGCTTCTTATCCGGGATTGCCTCATATGGCAGATGCCGGATGCGGCCAACACTGCAAACAGGAGTCCCAACAGTTCCGAAACAGGATAATTGGGCAGAACGATGCATGCTCCTGCGGCAGTCACAGGCAGCAGAGCAACTATATATGATGGGTTCTCCGCTCCGGCCAGTCTGAACAGCCGCCTTATACCGACCCATAGACTCAGCAGCAGGATTGAGGTAATCACTATACCCAGGGCATTATTATAATAGAACTGGGTCAACCAGTCTCCGCCGATGGCTGCCGGCAGACCCGGATTGGAAAGATACCAGGAAAGACGCTCCGGACTGAGATAAAAAATGCCCAACTGCTCCTTAAAACCTATCCTGTAGGGGGCAAAAAGTGATATCGCC
>CADCLI010000077.1 GCA_902802285.1 uncultured Bacteroidales bacterium | reverse complement strand
TCTGCGGAGTTGCATCGTATAAGAAGGTGAAATAACTTTGCAGTATGAATCTTAGGAGAGTCCTTTTGGCAGCGTTGATGCTGTTTACGATTAGTGTGAGTGCGCAGGATTGGAGCAGTCCGGAGACTGAGTCAATGCTTCGCACTTATGTCAAGCAGATTTTTCAGGTGGAGGGAAAGGTGTACGGTGTGGATGATTACGAGCCTGAGCCTTATCCGTTGCAGGGTGCCAATATCGTGGTTACCTGCATGGGCGATACTACGGAGTTTGACGGCTCCATGGCCGATAAGGACGGCAGTTTCTGGACCTATATGTCACGCCGAGACCGCCTTAAGGACACCCGCCTGCGCGTAAGGATATCTTATCTGGGCATGCAGACGCTGGATTCAATAATGGATCCTCCAATGAAACGCGAGAGCGGAATACACACATATGTAGTCCGTCTGGACTCCATTGTTCTGCACAGCAATCCGCTCACCACCGAGGAGGTTGAGATTGTGGCAGAGCTGCAGCGGATGTACCAGCGCGGCGATACCATAATATTCAATGCCGATGCATACGAGATGCCAACCGGCAGCGTGCTGCTGGACCTGGTGCGCCGTTTGCCCGGACTCAAGTATCAGGACGGCAAGATGACCTACCTGGGGCGTGATATCAATGAGATACGACTTAACGGTGACCAGTTCTTTAAGCGTGACATGAGCATTGCGCTCAACAACATGCCCACCGATAAACTCAAAAGCCTTAAGGTCTATGAGGTGCCCGATGATACGCTCAACCGCATGAGTGACAATCACCTGGTTATGGATATGCAGACCAAGGAGCCGATGGACCGTACCATTTTTGCCAGCGTGGAGGTTGGTACCACCGAGAACTTTGACAAGTACAGGGTATCGGTTGACGGCTCCATGTGGAAGCAGGGCGGATCGGAGTTGTATGCGTCTTATAACAGGAATACCATTCCCTATGAGTATGCAAACCAGCTAAAGACAGAGAATTCAAACGGTAATCTTTATTATAATAAGGAGTTCGGTAAGGTATCGGTCAATGCGCAGGTGAGTTACGGTGACAGTTACAATGAGAACAAGTCACAGAACTATAACAAGATGTTCATGCCCGAGTTTACCCAGAACTCTTACAGCGAGAACACCAGTTCCAACGGCGGGCACAACTGGGGCGGATCGGCCGGACTTAACGGACGCATTGATGACAATACCTGGTATAACCTGAATCTGGACCTCTCCAGGAACTGGAGCGACAACAGCAGCAACTCGGTGGATTCAATATCCAATGAGGGCGAAGGGCTTATCAGTTCTACGGTGCAGTCCAGCAAGGGCGATAACGTGGGTACTACATACAGCGTTTATGCCGGAATGGGCAAGTCGTTCGGTGAGGATGGCAAGTATAACCTCAATCTGAGTCTTAGAGCGGGGCGGTCCGACAACGACGGCAGCAGCATTAATACCTCCGAAAGCCATTTCGCCCAGCTGGGAGACAGTGTCAGAAAGGTGCATCACCGCATTTATACACCATCTACATCCGACAATTACAGCCTGAACATGAGTCTTAACCGGCAGATGGGTGATGCAGGTTATCTGGGAGTGGGCTATAACTTTGCTTACGATAAAGGCAAGAGCATTCAGCAATATCAGGATATGGGTAGTGACGGATCTCTGAAAGAGGTTGACTCTCTCTACTATGACAGGCGCAACAGCAATCTTAATAACTCTTTTGACCTGGATTATTTTTACTCGGACTCCGTCTACAGGATAAACATGTCACTGAATGCATCGCCTGTGATAATGACGATTGATAACCTGAACAAGGTTCCCGGCAAGGACGATGAGCATATCCGCTATAAGGGCATCCGATACTCGGCCAATGCCAATTTCAGAGTTAAGATATTCAAGAAGAGTCAGATAGGCATAGGCTACAACGGATCGAACGGATTGCCGGGCGTTCAGCAACTCTCAATGGTGACCGATTACAGCGACCCGATGAACATACATGAGGGTAACAGCAACCTTAAGAACTCATTCTCACACAATGTTAATCTGGAGTTCCAGCTGCAGTCATGGATGCGCACCAGTATTAGTTACGGGACCACGCTCAATGAGATAACCACTCTGACACGCCTTGACCGCAAGACAGGTGCCCGTATCACATCGCCCGAGAATATTAACGGAAGCTGGAATGTAAGCGAGTATCTGTTCCTTACCTATCCGTTCCAGGACCTGTCGGTAAACTTTACCGCCAACCATTCCTTACGTCATAATGTGGCATTCGTACAGTCATTTACAGATGCCGCAGCCAACAAGAGTGCCACAGACTATCATCAGGTAAGTCTGAATATGGAGGGCGCGTATTCTGACCAGTCCTGGATGATTCAGGGAAATGTGGGTTACACAATGGACCACAGCAAGAGCGATTATCTGGACAAGGCCAGCGGAGGAAAGAGGCTCAGTGCCGGTCTGCAACTGTCATACCAGTCACCGATAGGTCTGGGGGCTTCGACCCAATGCAGCTATAACCGCCCGTTCGGGTATGAGATGAAAGAGGCCAACCGCCCGGAGTGTATGTGGAACGTATCGGCCGAGTGGAGTTTCCTCAAGAGCCGTCAGGCTACGCTGAGCGTTACATGGCGTGACATACTCAAGCAGTACAACGGATTCTCGGCATCGGTATCTGGCACAAGCTGGAACGAGAGCCGCACGTTTGGCGACACATCCATGTTTGTGATTGCTTTCAGTTACCGCTTCAACAATTTCAGATAGCCTCTTGATGGGGATTAGTCTTACGCAGGTTGTTGGGACTGACTCCTGACATCTTCTTTACGAATTTGCTGAACGAGGCCTGGTCGGGGAAGTAAAGTTCGTTGGCAATTTCCTGGATGGTCATATCGGTAGATAACAGCATGGAGCGAGCTGTTGAATAGAGCAGTTCAGATATGATGGTGCTCAATGTCTTGCCTAACACCTGGGTTGCTATCTGGTTGAGATACTGCGGCGTGAGGCACATCTGCTCCGAGTAGAACTTGGCCATGTGCTCCTTGCGGTAGTTGTTTACAATAAGCAGATATAACTTTTGTGCCAACATCTGTTGCCGGTTTAACGGCTGGTTGTAGTCTGTAGTGTCCTTTAACCTGACCTGCATTATGTTGTCCAGTTCCACATGATGCCACTCTGTAGCAAGCCTGAGGAAAGTCTTTTTGTTGGGACACTCCTTGCGTAATATCTGCTCTTTGATCCGTTCAGTGCATTGACTCATGATAGCGGCCTCATCGGGGGCGAGTTTTATCACTGGGTTGAAATAATTTCTGGTCCAGCGCTCTGACTTTACCATGTAATTAAGATGTATTGACAGGTTGTGGGCGTTGGAGTCAAGTAACAGCAGACGTACGTTGTAATCAGGGCTGCATTCTATCAGGCGGCATGAATGGGTGGGGGCTAAAATGAATACGCTATTGACATCTAGTGTATACTTGTTGTTGCTTATTTCAGTGATGCTGTAACCCTTGGTGACATATCCGATAGCAAACGCATCTATTGAGAACAATTGCTTGGCTCCATCAAAACCGAATATCTGTGTATCCATAACCGCAACATGGTCATTGTAGATTGCAGGCGAACAGTCTTGTGGCAGTCCGACAATGTCCTTTACGCTGTATCTTAGCATATAAAAATGTTTTGTTTCAATTTGGACAACTAAGATAATGAGAAAATCCCACTATAGTTTCAAAATTAACAAGTTTATTTAATTAGGGGTGATAATTATCCTGTTTTATGTTATGATATTTGCATCGGAATAATGGGCTGTCGTGATGACATTCCTGATTCTAAAAAGGCAATGTTGGAATGAAAAGGTGTCCGTTAAGTGTATCATGGTTTCTTTCCTTTTCATAAGTCATGATGCATGGACCCCGGATAAATGGCAGTCTTGTAAGGTTGGCTGCCATTTATTTTTTTATCTTTGCAAAAGCATGACTTACCTTCAATTACCAGATAATGCAGAGTGGCGCAGGCTGGTTTTCTGGCTGGCGCTTGAGGAGTGGGCTGTTGCAAATGCTCCCGATACATTCTTTCTCTGGAACGTACGTCCTACGGTGATATTCGGCCGTAATCAGGATATGGATGCCGAAGTCAACGTGCCGTACTGTAAGGAGCACGGTATTGAGATGTACCGACGCAAGAGCGGTGGCGGTTGCGTCTATGCCGATGAAGGTAACATGATGCTGTCATATATAACCGGTCAGTCTGATGTTAACAAGGCTTTTGATGAATACCTGTCCCGGTTGGCGGATGCATTGCGCAGCATGGGACTGGAAGCGGTTCGTACAGAGCACAACGATATCTTGGTCGGAGGCCGTAAGGTATCGGGCAACGCCTGTTATGCCTCCAAAAGCGGCTGCATAGTTCACGGAACACTTCTGTACGATACTGATTTCAGCGAGATGGAGCGTGCCATAACCCCCTCCAGGCAGAAGCTGGACAGCAAGGGAATCAAGTCCGTACGTCAGCGCGTAACCAATCTGAAAGATTGTGGATTACTTTTTGGTTTTAATGATTTGAAGTCCAAACTTATTGATTATTTTTGTAAAGATATACGGTTTTTAAGCACTCCACAGTTGTATGAAGTGCTTAAGATTGAAGAAACCTATCTTGACGATAACTTTATAAAATATGGACGAAGAAATTAAGAAAACCTGTCTGCACGCCAGCCACGTCAGCCTGGGAGCACAGATGAGCCCTTTTGCAGGCTTTGACATGCCTATCCAGTATGCCGGTATAACCCAGGAACATCTGGCCGTGCGTAACAAAGTGGGAATGTTCGATGTATCGCACATGGGCGAGATATTCATAAGCGGACCCGATGCCGAGCGTTACGTGAACCACATATTCACCAACAACATAAGCGGTTACAATCCCGGTAAGATCCTGTACGGCATGATGCTCTACCCCAACGGAGGCTGCGTGGATGACCTGCTGGTTTACCGCGAGTTTGAGCCGGACCACTTCCTGCTGGTAGTTAACGCCGCCAATATAGACAAGGATTATGCCTGGATGCTAGAGCAGCAGAAAGGTTACAACGTCAAGATAGACAACCAGTCCGATATCTGGGGCCAGATAGCCATTCAGGGACCCGAGGCCGAAAAGACAGTCCTTGAAGTATTCGGTCTTGAATGCGCCAAATCCCTGGGCTTTTACGAATACTGCAATGCAGAGTACAACGGCCACCGTCTGATAGTAAGTCGTACAGGCTACACAGGCGAGGACGGCTTTGAACTCTACGCCACCCTAACCGATACCGTAGAGATCTGGGACCGCCTCCTCAAAGCCGGAGTAGAACCCTGCGGCTTAGGCTGCCGCGATACCCTGCGCTTTGAAGCCGGCCTCCCCCTGTACGGCGATGAACTGAGTGCCGAAATCAGCCCCATAGAAGCAGGATTAGGAATGTTCTGCAAGCTGGACAAAGCCGAATTCATAGGCCGCGAAGCCCTTGTAACCCAAAAAGAGCTGGGAGCAGAAAAGAAGTTAGTCGGAATTGAGATCTTCGACCGAGCAATTCCGCGTCATGGATATCCTGTCGAGTTAGAAGACGGGACCCAAGTAGGTGAGGTTACTACCGGCTATCACAGCATCACGCTCGATAAAAGCATCTGCTTCGCCCTGGTAAAGCCCCAATATGCTGCATTAGACACGGAATTATATATCCGCATAAGAAAGAAAGTCTTCCCCGGCAAAGTGATAAAGAAGAGATTCTACCAAACCAATTACAAAAAATAACTTTGGCTTTGGCGTTGGCTTTGGCTACCATCCGGCGGGATGAAAAATAAAAAATAACTTTGGCTTTGGCGTTGGCTTTGGCTACCATCCGGCGGGATGAAATCAGGCGACGAGAAATCCAAACTAATACTTAAAACACATGAGGAATTTTAGAAATTATGAAATTTATCAAGAGGCTATGGATATAGCTACATTGGTTTACAAAAAGACCAAAACGTTTCCAAAACATGAGGTGTTTTCATTGACAAACCAATTAAACAGAGCAGTGGTTTCTATAGCTTCTAATATAGCAGAAGGGGCTTCAAGAGAATCTGAGAAGGAGTTTTCCCATTTTCTCGAAATAGCAACAGGTTCCGCATTTGAGGTAGAAACGCAATTGACAATAGCCAAGAATTTAGGTTATTTGAAAGAGGAGGAAATAGAACCGATACTTGCCAAATTAGGTAAGGTAGAGAGACAATTAAACCAATTGATAATAATGTTAAACAATAAAACGGTTGAGGTTGGCCCAAGCAAAAGCCAAGGCCAAAGCCAAGGCCAAAGTATAAAATTATGAGCAAGATTGTAGAAGGATTAAAGTACAGTGAGACCCATGAGTGGGTTAAGGTAGAAGGCGAAATCGCAATCATAGGAGTAACTGACTTTGCCCAGAAAGAGATGGGCGAGATAACCTATGTAGATTGCCCCGACGTAGATGACGAGGTAGAGAAAGGCTCAGAGTTCGGAGCCCTGGAAAGCGTAAAAGCCGCCAGCGACCTCTTCAGCCCCGTAAGCGGAACAGTTGTAGAGGTAAACGAAGCCGTAGTGGACGACCCCAAGCTGGTAAACGACGACGCCTTTGAGAACTGGATCATCAAGGTACAGATGAGCGACGCATCAGAGCTTGACGACCTGATGGACGCAGCAGCATACAAAGCATTTATCAAAGAGTAATGGCCGGATTCCAGTATTTTCCTCACACCGATGAGGACATAAGAGCCATGCTGGAGAGGATAGGCGTAAACAGCCTTGACGATCTCTATGCCGATGTCCCGCAGGACTGCCTCTACAAAGGAGAGTATGACCTGCCCGACGCCATGACCGAGCAGCAGGTAAGAGATTTCTTTGAAAGCCTTGCCGCCAAGAACCCCAGGCTTAAGGTATTTGCCGGAGCCGGAGCCTATGATCATTACACCCCGGCTGTAATCCCCTACATAACCCAGCGCAGCGAGTTCCTGACCGCCTACACCCCATACCAGTGCGAGATATCGCAGGGAACGCTAAGGTACATATTCGAGTACCAGAGCATGATCTGCACCCTGACCGGAATGGACGTAAGCAACGCCTCTATGTACGACGGCCCCACAGCCGCTGCCGAGGCCATGCGAATGATGGTGGCCCAGGCCAAGAAAAAGAACACCGTGCTTGTGTCAAACACCCTGCTGCCCCACGTAAGGGGAGTGATAGCCACCTATGCCAAGTACGCAGGAATAACCATAAAGGAGATAGCACAGGAGAACGGCCAGACCAGCAAATCATCACTTGAGGCCCTGATTGCCCAAGGTGATGTAGCCGGAGCAATAGTTCCATCTGTAAACAGGTTCGGAATAATAGAGAACCTGGAGGGTATGGCCGATGCCCTGCACGCCGACAAGACAATGCTGACGGTATATTGTGACCCGTCGGCCCTGGCAGTGGTAAAGACACCCGCAGAGTGGGGTGCCGATGTAGCCGTAGGCGATGGCCAGCCATTGGGCATACCGTTGTGCTACGGAGGTCCGTACGTGGGCTTCATGGCCTGCACCAAGGAGCATATGCGTAAACTGCCCGGCCGTATTGTAGGTGAGACAACCGATAAGGAGGGACGCCGCGCATTCGTGCTCACACTCCAGGCCCGCGAGCAGCATATCCGCCGCGAGAAAGCCACCAGCAATATCTGCTCAAACGAGAGCCTGATGGCACTCTGGGTAACCGTATATCTGTCACTGATGGGTCCCGAGGGCATGAAGCAGGTAAATGACTTGTGCTACCAGCGCGCCCATTACCTGTATGACAAGCTCCTTGCAACCAGACAGTTTGAGCCTGTATTCAAGGATGCCACCTTCCTGAAGGAGTTCGTCCTCAAGTCAAAGGCACCCGCCGCACAGGTACAGAAGAAACTGGCCGATGCCGGATTCCTGGGCGCCATTGAGACCGAGGAGGGCTACGTGACATTCTGCGTCACTGAGAAACGCTCGTATGAGGAAGTGGATGAATTAGTTAGAGTATTATCTAAATAACATTGGCATTAGCGTTGGCCTTGGCTACCATGCGGCGCGTAGCTTTTTGGCCAACGCCAATGCCAATGCCAAA
>CADCLI010000076.1 GCA_902802285.1 uncultured Bacteroidales bacterium | reverse complement strand
AATATTTTTGAAACAAAAACACCCTCTGTAGATACCTCATTCCGGGGTGGTGGAACAATTGTTAATCTCATTGATACGCATTGTTTGCGGCATTCACGTAAAGGGGTGTTACCTTTGCGACGTAAGTTTTCATGCACATATTTGGTTAGTAATTGACTTTCGTGATGTCTCACCTCCGGTCTGGGAAGATGTGGAGGAGACAAAATAAAGAGATCGTACAGCGGTCTCTTTTTTTTTCTTTTAACATTTCGAAAATATCCTAAAAACGCAAATCTGCGTGGTTGTGGGTTTGATTTTGTTCTTTTTTTAAAAAAAATGAAGAGAAATCTGTTGCGAAAGCCAAAAAAGAGTTAACTTTGGCCGCTAACTTGATTTAAAATAATATAATATTAACCGATAAACTTATGAAGAAACGTTATCTATTCCCCGCCGATTATATGGCAGATCCTTCTGTACACGTCTTCAACGGCAGGGTTTACATTTATCCTTCACATGATTGGGAGTGCGAAAACGTTGAGAACGACAACGGTGACCAGTACGTCATGAAGGATTATCACGTCCTTTCCACAGACGACATCATGAACGGTGAAGTTACGGACCACGGTAAGGTCATTGGCCTGGAGGATATTCCATGGGCCGGACGCCAACTTTGGGACTGCGACGTTCAGGAGTATGAAATTGAAGTTCCGACAAATGCCGAAGAGCAAGCCAAAGGCATGGGATTCAGCAAGAAGAAAAAACGTTATATCATGTACTTCCCGATGAAGGACCGCACAGACGTGTTCCACTGGGGAACCGCCATCGCCGACCGTCCCGAGGGTCCTTTCATCCCCAATCCTGCACCGGTAGCCGGAAGTTACAGCATTGACATGTGCGCCTTCCGCGACGATGCCGACGGTGAGGTTTACGTCTATTTCGGCGGACTGTGGGGCGGACAGCTCCAGCGCTATAAGGATAACATCCATCTGGAGACTCCCTACCTTCCCGAGGGCAAGGAGGATGCTCTTCCCAGCCGTTGCGTACGTCTTACCAAAGACGGTCTGAATTTTGCAGAGGCACCGCGTCCTATCCTGGTAGTCGACGAGAACGGCAATCCCCTCAAGGCAGATGATCCGCACCGTTTCTTCGAGGCTTCATGGATGCACAAATACAAAGGCAAGTATTATTTCTCATATTCAACCGGTGACAGCCATTTGCTGTGCTATGCAACCGGAGACAACCCCTATGGCCCGTTCACATATCAGGGAGTCATCCTTACTCCCGTGGTTGGCTGGACAACACATCATTCAATCATAGAATATAAGGGCAAGTGGTACCTGTTCCATCATGACAGTGTTCCGTCAGGCGGCAAGTCATGGCTCCGCAGCCTCAAGGTCTGTGAGCTGGAGTATGACGCCCAGGGTCACATCAAGACGATCGAGGGTATTGATAAGGAATAACTATACTATATGTATAATATTTTAACAAGTTATATAATGAAAAAATTCAATTCTCTTATGAACCGTTCCGGATTTTTCGGAGTCGTTCTTTCGGTTTTGGCCATTTCGTTCGGCGTAACGTCATGTAAGCCGGATTTTGACCTTGACAAAAGGATGCCCGAATGGCTGGGAACAAGTATTTACGAGACCTTGAAGAATGGTATTACGAATGACAGTACCGGAGCAAAGTACACATTCAATACCTTCGTAAGACTTATCGAGGATCTGGGTCAGGTTGACGTCCTGGCCAAGACCGGCAGTAAGACCATGTTCGTGGCCGACGATGCCGCTTTTGAGCGTTTCTTCCAGGATTGCCCCTTCTATGATGCAAACGGTAACAAGATTACCAGCTACGACCAGATGAGCAAGGCCCAGAAGACTCTGATTCTGAATGGATCCATGCTTAACAACGTTTATCAGGTGGCAATGCTTTCCAGCAGCCCCGGCGGTGAGCAGGCTCCTCCTATTCTCGGAAACTGTATGCGTAGGGTTTCGGCCTCTAACGTATTGGATTCAGTCCCTGTTGTCTTTCCTGCACAGATGCGCGGCGAGAGCAAGTATTGGGCCGCACTCAGATCCAATCCCAAAGGCGCTGTGCTCCTTCAGGACGGAACTCCCAAACCCATTATCTTCTTTGTGAACAAATTCCTTCAGAGCAACAAGATAACTGCCAGGGATTACCAGTTCCTGTTCCGTCTTGAGGATTTCACCCCCTCCGGCCAGCCCAGAAGGAAATATACTCCCGGCGATGCCAGTGTTAACGGTGTAACCATAGAATGGCCCAACAAGAAGTGCTTCAACGGATTCCTGCACGTAATGCAGGATGTGGTATATCAGTTGCCCAATATGGCCGAGTATATCGCCACCAACCCCAAGAGCAAGATCTACAGTTCAATCCTGGACCGTTTCTCGGTACCTGATTACGACCGCTCACGTATGAGGGAGCGTGACGAGCAGGTTGCTTTCCTGGTTGAGAACAACAGGGTAGGCAACAACGTCAAGGAGGCCATGGCTGCTCATGGTGACTCTGTATTTATAAAGAAGTATCTGTCCAAGCGTGCCAAGTCAGGTTCGGGTGACAATGCAATCCAGAACCAGAACTACAAGAGGATGCAGGCCGGAAACAAGGAGCTTCTCAAGTTTGATCCGGGATGGAACAGTTTCACCTCTTCTACTTTAGGAAGTGACCAGAACGTGAACCTGCAGAAAGACATGGGTCTTATGTTTGTTCCTTATGACGAGTATCTGATGAACTGGTGGCTCAATCCTGCAGAAGGCGGATCAAAGCTTAGAGACAGATATGGTCTGCCCCGCTTCAAAGGCATGACAGACCTTCCCGTTGATTCAGTCATCGTTGACATGAGCGGTATTCCATTGGATGTTATCGTTGAGCTGGTCAACAACAATATGCAGAGTTCACTTGTAGGTTCAGTACCCAGCAAGTTCCCCAGCGTTCTCAATGACGCTCAGGATCCTTTCTTCGGAAAGATGAGTCAGGACGCTGCTATGGCAACCATCGACGACGTTGTGATGTGCTGCAACGGTGCAGTGTATTTCACCAACACCATCTATACACCTACCACTTACAAGTCAGTATCATATCCTGTAATAGTAAATGAGAAACTTAAGATAATTGACTGGGCTATCCGTGAAGATGAGCAGCTGGCTTACAAGGCCTATCTGAACTCAACCGTGGCCACTTACAGTTTCTTTGTTCCTCTGATTGACACCGTAGGTAATGAACTTCCGGAATTCAAGGATAAACTGGTTTGGATTGACCCCGCCTCTTACTATCTTGAGAAGGAGACAGGTGACGGCAAATACAGGGCTTTGGCATTCAGTTACGGCAGGTTGGATCCGGATAACCTCCAGGAGGCTGAAAAGGTCATCTGCGACGTCTACATCTTTGACAAGACAACAGGCGAATTCACACCTACCACCATCCAGCTTGTACCGGGCAAGGATAGCCAGGGTAATGAAAACAATGCCACCAAGTTCATACGCAACCGTATCATGGACCTGATGGATTATCATATTGTGATAGGTGATGTACAGAAATCATCTGTTCTGGATGGGGAGTACTCATATTTCAGGACCAAGGGTCGTGGCGTGATCAAGTTCAAGAACGCTGCCGACTGGCATGACATGGACGTCCAGGGCGGATGGCAGATAGAGAATGAGGGTGAACCCGATGCCATACAGCGTCCGGTCAAGATCGTGGATTATGTTGACCTTTCTCCGACATCCGCATCAAACGGTAACGGTCACACCTATATTATAGACCGTCCTCTGATGCCTTCCAGGAAATCAGTTTATGACATTCTTTCAGACAGCGTAAACTATCCTGAATTCAAATCATTCTTTAACCTGATGTGGGCTTCGGGCTTATTCACCGACAAGTCTAACACCAATGAGATCGGTTCATTCAGGAACGTATCCACGTTCAACACATATCACTATACCGTATATGTTCCCAAGAACGAGGGTGTTGATGCGCTCATAGCCAACAAGACCATCATGCTGCCCGATGACCTTAACAAACTGGTTGTCCTGTATGATACAATCAAGCAGCATATTCTGGCCGACTATGACGGTGAGGCCAATGTTAAGGACAGTGTGACGACGTTAGCCTTCAGAGACTCTCTGATTGCACTCTCCGTACAGCTGTTCGGTGTTGCAGACTCCGCAGGCGCCGCTATTGCAGCCGCTCCGCAGAAGTCCGGTGAGACAGACGCCACTTACAACGCCCGTCGCGGTGCACGCTATTTCACTGCCAAGAAACTTGAGCAACTCAGGAATTTCGTGAAATATCATATCCAGGATAACTCCGTTTATGTAGGCGCTGAGTTCAATCCCGGTGTAGGTGATGACGGTAAGATCGCTGAAAAGGCAGAGTATGAGACCGCATTCATGAATACCAACCAGCAGTTCGTAAAACTGAGGGTTAAGGGTGGAGCAGACCTGGACATATACGACAAGGCTGACCACAACCGCAAAGTCCAGAAGATTAAGAGTGTCACGAATAAGCCTTATTATAATATAATGTGCCGTGAATATGAGATCAAGCCGATCTCTTCCAACGGTGCGCTTAATGCGGATACGTTTGAGGACTTCTCGATAGAGACTTCTTCGTTTGCGGTTGTTCATCTAATTGACCAGCCGTTGTGTAACGGAGAAGTGATTTTCTAATCAGCAAACATATAGAATAATGAAATATACAAACAGATTATTAAGAGGGGCTCTGGCCATGATTATGGCCACTCTGCCCGGTTTGCTACAGGCACAGAAGACAGGCGATATCATCAGCGGTGTCGTTCAGGACGCTGAAGGACCTATGATGATGGTGAACGTGACTGAAAAGGATGCTGCAGACCGTATCATCAGTTTTGCCATTACAGATATGGAAGGTAACTTCTCATTCCGTCTGGGCAATCCCGCCAACAGGCTTGTGATTTCATATGTAGGTTATGAAACGGTTGATATCCCTTTCACCAAGACCTATTATGAGATCAACATGAAAGAAGCTGCTGAGATTCCGCAGGTTGATATCACAGCAGAACGCGTTCAGGAGACTACAGGTCTTCCAATTCCTCTGCGTGAGGCATCAAGCGTTGTACAGACCATTAACATGGAGGATTTCGAGTCACTTGGTATAACCACAGTCGATGAGGCTCTCCAGGGTCAGGTGGCCGGTCTGGATATCGTGTTTGACTCAGGTGACCTGGGTGCCCGTTCAACAATGCGTCTGCGTGGTCAGTCAACCCTTACAGGTGACGGTAACCCGCTGATTGTTATCGACGGTAACATCCTGTCAATCGACGCCAACACCCAGAACCAGTTTGCAAGCGGTCTGAACGACTATCTTGCTGCCGGTCTTGAAGCACAGAATGAGCAGGACCGTCTGGCTGAATTGTTGAGCATCAACCCGTCGGATATCCAGTCTATATCATTCCTTAAGGATGCAGCAGCAACGGCTATCTGGGGTATGCGTGGTGCAAACGGTGTAATGGAGATCAAGACCAAGCGCGGTCAGCGTGGTCAGACCCGTCTGAACTATTCATACCGTCTGAACGCCAACTACCAGCCCCGCGGTTACAAATATCTGACCGGTGACCAGTACACGATGTTTGTCAAGGAGGCTCTATTTAATCCGCATCTGAATGATGAGGTAGGTAGTGCAACGAATATCCCCGAGATAAACTATGTCGGTGTAGACGCATTCCGCGATGCCGAGATGTGGAACAACAATACAGACTGGGTAGACGCTGTAAGCAGGGTCGGTATCTCACAGTCACACAACCTTTCAGTATCAGGTGGTGGTGATAAGGCCCAGTTCCGTATATCTGCAGGTTTTGACGACGAGACAGGTACAGTGCCCGGTCAGAAGATGAACCGTTTCACGACACGTGTCAACTTTGACTACTTCGTTTCAGAGCGTATCAGGGTATCGACCAACTTCTCACTGTCATACTCAAACAACCGCCGCAGTGGTAGCACAGCTGTCAACCAGGCACAGCAGATGATTCCTAACCTCTCTATCTATTATGAGGATCCCAATACCGGTGAATCAACAGGAGAGTACTACCTTATGCCGCAAACCACATCTTCAAGGCTTCCCGAGCAGAGCAACCCGCTGCTGGAGGCTGAGTATAAGGAAAGTTACAATATAGGTCTTAATGTCAATCCCGATTTCAGTATCAGGTATAACCTTTTGGGACTTGAGGACAATAAGACCCAGCTCACTTATGACGGCCAGATCAACTTTGGCGTATCAAACAACAGCAGTGAGAACTATACTCCTCAGGTACTTTCACGCAGAGGTTGGACAGATGCCGCAAACACATCTTCAACCAACTCAAGCAAGAATTCACAAATCAATACCCAGCATGGTCTGACATTGCGTCCTCATCTTAAGAACCGCAACCACAGCATCATGGCTATGGCCCGTCTTACCATCAACACCAGTAACGGCAAGAGCATGGGAACAGGAGTTGAGGGTCTTCCTTCAGGCCCGTTCAAGTCTCCCGGTCTGCCTGCCGAGATCCGTGATATGAGTACCGGTGCAAGCCGTAACCGCAGCGTAGGTATTACATCTCAGATTCACTACTCATACAAGAGTAAGTATTCAATCACATTCACAACCCGTTCCGATGGTACAACCCGTACAGGTAACGCCAAGAAGTGGGGTACATTCCCGGCAGCTTCAGCACGTTGGAACATCTCCGATGAAAAATGGTTTGACAACATCCGTGAAAGCGGTCTTATCACCATGGTCGGTTTCAACATGAGTTGGGGTTTCACGGGTAATGCTCCGGGCGGTGACGACATGTTCCGCAGCCGTTACTCTTCAGGCAGCTCATATATGGGCATAACCACTATCTATCCTTCCAACATCCGACTCAGTGATTTCCAGTGGGAGGAGTCAACACAGTGGAACTTCGGTCTGAACCTGGGTATGTTCAACGATAAACTGAATGCTAACCTCAACTTCTATCACAGAACCAATGACAAGCTGATTAACAGCGGTTATCCGATACCTTCATCATCAGGTTTCACATCACTCAGTGCTGTCAATGACGGTAAGATGATGAACGAGGGTTGGGATCTGAGCGTTTCTGCCGGCCGTCTCTACTCGACAAAGCTGTTGGGTAAGGACTTCAGCATGGGCGGTAACATCAACTTCAGCGACAATACCAACCAGGTTCTTGAGATGAACGAGGTTATCCTTAAGAGCTGGCAGCAGGACTTTAACATGAGCAGTCCTCATACCAAGTATCTGTCTTACGTTGCCCTTAAGAACTCTTACGGTTCAATCTACGGATTCAAGTGGAAAGGTATCTATCAGTACAGTGATTACAGCGAGGTTGAGGTTCCCGGTGTCAGCGGTCCGAATGCTCCTGTTGTCAAGGATGCCGACGGTAACGTGATTCTCAACTCCAAGGGCAGGACCAAGCCTATGATGTTCGGTTACGGTACACTTACCACACCTTATGAGTTCGTAGGCGGTGATGTCATCTATGAGGATATCAACCATGACGGTAACATCAACGAGCTTGATATAGTATATCTGGGTAGTTCACTCCCCAAGATCAACGGTGGTTTCAGTCTCCGTATGTCATGGGGCCGTCTCTCATGGAACAATAACTTCAACTTCCGTTGGGGTAACAGGATCGTGAACATGTCCCGTCTGAATGCCGAGGCTCCCCGTCAACTCCGCAACGTGATGGCTGCCATCAACTGGCGCTGGCGTGTTGAGGGTGACGTAACCGAGGTCCCCCGTACTCTTTACGACTGGGGTTACAATGACCTGGGTTCTGACCGCTATGTTGAGGACGGATCTTTCCTGCGTTGGACATCCACATCACTCAACTACTCTCTTGACCCCAAGATCACCAAGAAGATTCATCTTAGTGGCGTCAGTTTCAACTTTAACCTGAACAACCTTGCAACCTGGACCAAGTATACAGGTCTGGATCCTGAGGTCGGTTCCGGTCGTGGACAGGTGGCACAGGACGACAGCCGTACCCCGCGTTCACGCAGAGTCACATTCGGTGTTAACGTGAATTTCTAATTCTAAAGACCAAGGATGATATGAAAAATATTAAATCTTTAATAATAGTAGCCCTGTTGGGAACTTCATTCACTTCGTGCAATGATTTCCTTACACTGGATCCCCTGAACGATAGGACTAACAAGTCAGACGTGGAGAGTGTGCTTCTGGGTGCCTACAGCGCTCTTGAATCATCAGACTGTCTGCTCCGTATGTCAGTCTGGGGCGAGATGCGTTCCGATAACATTGTTGAGGGAACCAATACCGGTGAGGATATTCAGCAGATCTGCCGTGAGAACCTCCTTATTACAAACAGTTACTGCAAGTACAACAAATTCTACGATGTCATCAACAGAGCCAACACGGTCCTTCATTTTGCACCGATAGTTGCCGATAAGGACCCCAACTTTGTATATGATGACCTGGTAGCCCAGGAGGCCGAAGCCATAACACTGCGTTGTCTCTGCTATTGGTATCTCATCAGGACATTCCATGACGTACCTTATGTGACAGAGCCTTCTATCGATGATGAAGGCGGATACCGTAAGTTCTTTGTTCCGCAGAGCTCATTTGAGGTAATTCTGGATTCACTTATCGGTGATCTGGAGCGCGTAGTCCTTGATGCACCCAAACTGTATCCCACAGACGACGCCAACACAGGCCGTATAACCAGAGCAACCATCTATGCTATGCTGGCAGATATGTATCTGTGGC
>CADCLI010000075.1 GCA_902802285.1 uncultured Bacteroidales bacterium | reverse complement strand
CGAACAGCACCTTGCCGTCTATCTTGCTGAAATCCGGTATGAGCAGATACTTTGTACCCTCGGATGCACCGGGAAGTGTGAGCGAACGGATTGCCACCAGTATTATCGTGATGGAGAGCACTGTCATCATGGGCTTGGAGAACCTCTCTATACCGTTCTTTACGCCACCAAAGTTGGCCGCTGCGGTTATGACCAGAAATATGAGCGTATAGACAAGTGGCTCCCAGGTGGAGCTTATGAATCCGCCGAATGCTCCTGCATAGTCGGCATCGGGGGCGGTAAAGTTGAAAGCGCATGCCTCAATCAGGTACTTGACCGACCAGCCGCCCACTACGGTGTAGAATGCCATGATGACTATTGGTGTGAGCAAGGTAAGGAAACCTGCCCAGCGCCAGCGCGGGGCACCCAGCTCATCATATACGCGGGTAACGTTGGTGCGGCATTTGCGACCCAGCGTAATTTCGGTCATCAGTACCGGAATGCAGATGGTAAGGAGCAGTACCAGATAGACGAATATGAACGCGCCGCCGCCGTTCTGTGCTGCCAGGAACGGGAACCTCCACAGGTTACCCAGTCCTACGGCCGATCCGGCCATAGCCAGGATCATACCCACGCGGCTGTCAAAACGCTCCCTCTTTTTCTCCATTTATCGGTAATTACGATAATCCGTATCACTCCTTGATATTGGGTTCCTCCAGACCGTAGCCTTCCTTCTTGTCAACTGCCTTAAGGCGCATTGCCAGCAGCAGGGCAACAACACCGAACAGGGCGAATATCACCATCGGCAGGGTGTAGTTGTACTGTGTCACCTCTGCACCCTCAACCAGACGTGTGCCGACTTTGCAATACTTGTCAAGTATGCCGCCTATGAGCAGTGGAACGAATCCAAGGCCGATGTTCTGAACCCAGAAAATCAGGGCGTATGCTGAGCCTACCAGCTTTTGCGGGATAATCTTGGGAACGCTGGGCCACATGGCTGACGGCACAAGTGAGAATGCTATGCCCAGTATAACCATGATGAATGCGGCAAACCACCAGTAGTTGAGCAGCGGCAGGGCAAACAGCACGTGTACCAGGATCAGGAGCAATGAACCTATAATCATAATGGTGGCACCCTTTCCTTTCTTATCGTATATGCCACCAAAGAGCGGGGTCATGATAAGGTTGCCGAACGGGATCAGGCTCGGTATCAGACCTGCCAGTGTGGTGCTCACTCCGTATTTGTTCTCCATGAGTGATGCAGCATATTTCATGAAAGGGAACACTGCAGAGTAGAACATAAGGCAGAGTAGGGCGATAAGCCAGAATCCGCGGTTGGTGATTATCAGCTTGAGGTCCTTTACCTTGAATACGTCATCGGGCTCAGTCTGTGCCTGTGCAACCTCGGCATCAAACTTCTTATCCATGTGACAGAATACCAGATATGCCAGGAAACCTATGCAGAGCAGGATTGCAGACAGCAGGAGTGGGGCTGAGACTGAAAAGTGTTTGGCTATTATGGGGCAGAACACCAATGCAGCGGCTGTTCCCAGACGGGCTACTGCCACCTGAACGCCCATAGCCAGTGCCAGCTCCTTGCCGGCAAACCATTTGGTGATGACTTTTGACACCGTGATACCGCAGTTCTCGGTACCGACAGCGAATATGGCATAACCAAGGCAGGCCACGAATACCTGAGTGCGCATGCCGAATATGGTTCCGGCCTCGGGCCCTGAAGATATTTGAGTGACTGCATAGTATTTGATCAGTGCGCCGGCAAGCATCAGTATGCAGGTTACTATTCCGGTAAACCTTACACCCATCTTGTCTAGTATGATGCCGCCGAATATGAGCATGAACAGGAATACGTTGAACCAGCAGTAGGCCCAGTTGAACTGGCCGAACTCAAGGCTGGTCCAGCCCATCTGCTCCTCGAGCATGGTCATGAGGGGTGACAAGGCATCGGTAAGGAAGTAGCCCCACATCATGGTGAATGACACTATTATGAGCGCGGTCCAGCGTGCGGCTTTGCTCTCACTGATTCTTTTGGTTAGGGTCTGTGACATATTTTTATGATATTTATGAGTGTTCTGAGGCGCAAAATTATGAATTTCTTACTAATTTTGCACCGATGCTGCGAAGCAGTTGTGCGTGATATTGAAAAAAGT
The DNA here is from genome assembly GCA_902802285.1 of uncultured Bacteroidales bacterium. GTDB lineage: Bacteria > Bacteroidota > Bacteroidia > Bacteroidales > Bacteroidaceae > Colenecus. The sequence goes on along the minus strand of CADCLI010000075.1, from coordinate 10,470 downwards.
AAGTTGGAGACTTTACAGATTTGCGTTTTTTAAAAGTGAAATTAGACGAATTGACAGCTGTATCCCCCATTGACGGGCGATACCGTGGCAAGACACAGGAACTTGCATCTTATTTTTCAGAGTTTGCGCTTATCCGTTACAGGGTAAGAGTGGAAATCGAGTATTTTACGGCTCTATGTGAATTCCGGCTTCCTCAGTTGGCAGGTGTGTCGCGTGCATCTCTGGATGGCCTACGTCATATATGGCAGGATTTTTCGGAAGAAGATGCCGCTCACATCAAGGACATTGAGAAGGTTACCAATCATGATGTCAAAGCGGTAGAGTATTTCATAAAAGAGAAGTTTGACCTTGTCCCGGAACTGATTCCGTACAAGGAATTCATACATTTCGGACTTACATCACAGGATATAAACAATACTTCAGTTCCGCTTTCAATCAGGGAGGCTCTGGAAAACGTATATTATCCCGCTATAGAGTCGCTGATTGAAAAACTGGAGGAGTATGCACAGCGCTGGAAGGATGTACCAATGCTGGCTCGCACACACGGACAACCCGCTTCTCCGACCCGTTTGGGTAAAGAGATTGAAGTATTCGCTTACCGTCTGCGCGAGCAGCTTAAGCAACTCAAGGCAGTGCCCATGTCGGCTAAGTTCGGAGGCGCGACGGGTAATTTCAACGCACATCACGTAGCCTATCCCGATATTGACTGGAAGGCATTCGGTGCCAGGTTCCTGGCCGATAAACTGGGTCTGGTGCGTGAGGAGTACACCACCCAGATTTCCAATTACGATAATCTGGCAGCACTGTTTGATGCGATGAAGCGCATGAACACCATCCAGATAGATATGAACCGCGACTTCTGGCAGTACATATCGATGGAATACTTCAAGCAGCAGATCAAGGCCGGCGAGGTGGGCTCAAGCGCTATGCCTCACAAGGTCAATCCGATAGACTTTGAGAATGCCGAGGGTAATCTTGGCATGGCCAACGCCATTCTGGAGCATCTGGCACGGAAATTGCCTGTATCCAGGTTGCAGCGTGACCTTACAGACTCAACTGTCATCCGCAACATCGGTGTTCCGTTCGGACATCAGATGATTGCAATTGCAAGTTCACTCAAAGGTCTGGGCAAACTGCTCATCAACGAGCATAAGATTGCCTCCGACCTGGACGGATGCTGGAGTGTGGTGGCCGAGGCTATACAGACAATACTGCGCCGTGAGGGTTATCCTCATCCTTATGAGGCTCTCAAGGCTCTTACCCGTACCAACAGTCAGGTAACCCAGCAATCTATCAGTGAATTTATTGACGGACTTAATGTAAACGATAATATTAAACAAGAACTTAAAGCCATTACGCCTGGCAACTATTTTGGCGTATGATATTAATAGCCACAAAAATCTAAATCAATTGGAGCCGTGAGGCTTTATTAAAAAGGAACAATTATTATGATGGAAACAGAGAACGGAAACAGATTCTACGACGAGAGCGGGAATCAGGAAGAGCAGGAGAACAGGTTCAACAGATTTAACGGCAACTCCGATGAGAGCAGCCAGAGTACTAACCGTCGTGAAGGCAGACCCCGTTTTGTAAGGGTTGACTACAACAACCGTCCCCAGTATTCAAGGGTTGAGCGTCCTCAGCGCCAGGATGGTGATCAGGGTAATTACCAGGATCGTCCCCGCAGACAGTACGGCCAGAATTATGGAGATAATCAGGGCTACGGCCAAAACCGCCAGGGCGGTTATCAGAACCGTGGTTACAACAATAATCGTCAGGGTGGTTACGGTCAGCGTCAGAGCGGCTACGGCCAGCCCCGTCAGTATAACGTGGAGGAGGGCCAGCCCCGTTTCTACAGAGAGCGTGTTCAGGGCGCAGAGCAGCAGGAAGGCGGCTACCAGCGTCAGGGCGGATATCAGCGCCAGGGCGGCTACGGCCAGCGTCAGGGCGGCTATCAGCGTCAGGGTGGTTACGGCCAGAACCGTCAGGGCGGTTACGGCCAGCGTCAGGGTGGTTACGGCCAGCAGGGTGGTTTCCGCAAGCCCATGCAGAAGCGTCAGGATAACCGCAAACGCATAGAGTATCAGGATGTAATTCACGATCCCGAGGAGGAGATACGTCTGAACAAGTACCTGGCAAACGCCGGTGTATGCTCACGCCGTGAGGCCGATGAATTCATCCAGGCAGGTGTAGTTAAGGTTAACGGCCAGACCGTTACCGAGTTGGGAACCAAGGTACACCGTGGTGACAACGTGCTGTTCCACGACCAGCTTGTGAACATCGAGAGAAAGATTTACATTCTGCTCAACAAGCCTAAGGATTGCGTTACTACTGTTGATGATCCTCAGGAGCGCAAGACCGTTATGGATTATATCAAGGGTGCCTGCAAGGAGCGCGTATATCCCGTAGGCCGTCTTGACCGCAATACGACAGGTGTACTGCTTCTCACCAATGACGGTGAGATGGCCAGCCGCCTTACACACCCCAAGTTCCTCAAGAAGAAGATCTATCATGCACGTCTGGACCGCGCCGTCAGCGCCGAGGATCTGCAGAAGCTTCTTGACGGTGTCAGCATCGGTGAGGAAGAGGGCGATATCGTACGTGCCGATGAGGTAAGTTACGTTAACGATGACAAGACCCAGGTTGGCATTGAGATCCACTCAGGCCGCAACCGTGTGGTTCGCCGTATGTTCGATGCCCTGGGTTACCGCGTAACCAAGCTGGACCGCGTACAGTTTGCCGGTCTTACCAAGAAACGTCTGCGTCGCGGCGACTGGCGTTTCCTCACTGAGAAGGAGGTTAACATGCTCCGCATGGGCGCATACGAATAATTAACTACGAATTTTTAGAAAAATGGATATTAAGAGAACAAGGATTGTTGACCTCCTTAAGCGTACCGATTACGGTCAGGAGGTTGTCGTCAAAGGATGGGTAAGAACCAAACGCGGCAGCAAGACCGTAAACTTCATCGCCCTTAATGACGGATCGACAATCAAGAATGTTCAGATTGTGGCTGATCTGGAGAAGTTCAGTGAGGACCTTATGAAGCAGATCACCACCGGTGCCTGCCTGAGCGTGAAGGGTACCATGGTCGAGAGCATCGGCTCCGGTCAGGCTGTGGAGGTTCAGGCTCAGGAGATTGAGGTGCTGGGCCTGTGCGGTGATGACTATCCCATGCAGAAGAAAGGCCAGTCATTTGAGTATATGCGTCAGCATGCCCATATGCGTCTGCGTACCAACACATTCGGTGCTGTTATGCGCATACGTCACAATATGGCAATGGCAATACATACCTATTTCCATGAGCATGGATTCTTCTATTTCCACACTCCGCTTATCACAGCCAGTGACTGCGAGGGCGCCGGAAATATGTTCCAGGTAACCACCAAGAACCTCTATGACCTTAAGAAGGATGATCAGGGCAAGATCATTTATGATGATGATTTCTTTGGTCAGCAGACCTCTCTTACCGTAAGCGGTCAGCTGGAGGGTGAGCTTGGTGCAACCGCTCTGGGTGCCATCTATACTTTCGGTCCTACATTCCGCGCCGAGAACTCCAATACTCCGCGCCATCTGGCAGAGTTCTGGATGATCGAGCCCGAGATTGCTTTCCTGGATCAGGAGGAGCTGATGGACCTTGAGGAGGACTTTATCAAGTACTGCGTACGGTGGGCTCTTGACAACTGCAAGGATGATCTGGAGTTCCTTAATCAGATGATTGACAAGACTCTGCTGGAGCGTCTTAACGGTGTGCTTAAAGAGACATTCGTGCGTCTTCCTTATACCGAGGGTATCAACATACTTCAGGATGCCATCAAGAAGGGCAAGAAGTTTGAGTTCCCCTGCAACTGGGGCGATGACCTGGCCAGTGAGCATGAGCGCTACCTGGTTGAGGAGCACTTCAAGAAACCGGTTATCATGACTGACTATCCTACAGCCATCAAGTCATTCTACATGAAGCAGAATGAGGCTACTCCCGATGGCGGTTCTATCGGCTATAAGGGAGCCAAGGCTCCCGCACCCACCATGCAGGGTACCGACGTATTGTTCCCGCAGATTGGTGAGATTATAGGCGGTTCAGTACGTGAGGCCGATTACGATAAGCTGATGGCCGAGATCAACCGCCGCCAGATGGATATGACACACCTGTGGTGGTATCTGGATACCCGTCGCTGGGGTTCATGCCCGCACGCAGGATTCGGCCTTGGCTTTGAGCGCCTCATCCTGTTCGTCACCGGAATGCAGAACATCCGCGACGTAATACCCTTTCCTAGAACTCCGCGGAACGCTGAGTTCTGACACAATGGGGACACAATGGGGACGGTTCTCTCTGTGTTATTGCACACAGAATAGAATCGTCCCCATTTTTTATATGCAAGGGGTAGTTTTATCTAAAATAACACAGAGAGAACCGTCCCCATTGTGTCAGGAGGTGAGGCGGAAGTAGAGGCGGAGCGACCAGGCCAGGAGAGTGACCATAGCCCAGCGGAACAGCAGCATCCAGTACCACATTCCGCCTACGGCTGCAAAGAGCATCAGGTCCTCCAGGTTACTGTGCGATATGCCTATGTGCGTGTTGAGCAGGCGGATGCTGCGGTCCGATATCTGACCGCGCTCCATTTCATCCATTATTGCGGCCGATCCGTACGAAAGACCCACCACATTGGCAACGATCCAAAGGAACGATGTCTCCTTGGGCAGGCCGAAAAGTGTGAGCAGCGGGCTGAACAGGCGTGATATCCAGTTCATGATGCCGTATTCGTAGAATGCGCGCTGTATGATGTTGAGCAGTGTGATAAGTACGGTCATCCATACGGCCAGTTTCATCAAGCCCTTGAACCATACCATGAACATTGGCCAGAACTCACCCTGAATCTGGAAGAAGGGTATTTCAGAAAGATTGACTGAGGTTGCATCGTAGACTGGACGTCCCGGCAGAACCAGATTCATAATGATACCCAAAGAGAGTGATCCCAGAGTTCGTATCAGAACTGTATATAAGGCCGGAGCTCCGGTTTTCTTCTGAACAGCTGTCTCAACCACCATTGCATGAGCTGCCAGAGTCATTGTACCCAGAATCGTGATCTGGCGTGCGGTAAGGTCAATGGTCGATACCACCGCTATACACGAATAAACGTTGATGAAATAACCGCTCACATAGGCCAGCGACGCGTCACCGGGCAGTCCGAAGATTCGGAACACGGGACTCACTGCAGCCGCAATCCAAGCCAGTATTCCGGTATATTTGAGCAGGAACATAATAAATGACACTATGGCGGTAATCTTGAATATCCACCATATGGTCTTGAATGCCCTTGGTAAGGCCTGCTTTACAACGTTTTTAAATTTTCCCGATTTTGTCATTTTATTGTTTTTCGTACCAGATCAAGGAGTTTTTGGGAGGGAACAGCCTCATCCTTAAGAGGTATGAGATACCAGTCAACAGTCCAGGTAAGGCTCTGGCCTGGAGCCAGTGTCTTGTACTCACCCTGGCTTTCAAGTTCTATGTAGGTCTTGCCCTGATTTATGTAGACCTGTATTTCGGCCTCATCAGGAGCGGGTTGGGTAGGCGTAATGTCATCAAACTTCTTTATCATCAGCAGGCCGTTTGCTGCGTAAGCCAGCCAGCCCTTGCCGTCCGAGTTTATCTTACGGTTACGTGCACCCTGTTCAAATGAGTACCATGATGCACCGGCTTCTGCCTTGAACGGAATAAGTCCAGCAGGTGTTATGCCTTCAACCGGCGCGTCAAAGAATATCAGTCCGGTTTCATCAGCCACGACACGTGATATCTCCCAGGGGGCCACTTTACGGTCGGCATCACCTTTGTTGATTATGGAATATGATACCCTTATGAATTTTCCTTTTGAGTCGGGTGTATAGACTTTCTGTATCTGGAACGGCAGTTTGCGCGCAGTCTGACTGGTAAGCACCAGTGACTTGGAACTCTTGTCGGCATCGGTTTCATCGATGTATCCGGCCCGATCGAATTCAGTTACCGGTGGCCAGTTCCACTCTTTCTGGGGACTTGTCCAGAAAGTGCTTCCATACTGGTTTGCTGTGATAGCATCTCTTTGTCATCATACTTGTATGACATGATCTTACCGCCTTCCTTGGCGCTTACGGTCATGGTTACATTGCCGGCTTTGATTACAAAGCCATCATCAACAGAACCCTGTACGGTCTGTGAAGAAACTGCACCTGATATCACAATGGCCATCATTGAGGCCAGTAACTTGTTGGTTTTCATAATTTTTTTGTTAGGCAATTATATCTTTATAAATCATTCGCTGTAGTTATGGTCAATGACAATGTTCACCGGCGTGTCGGGAAGGACACTCTTGAGTCTGTCAATCAACATATCTGAGAATGCCTGATCATTTGTTATGCTGCGGTCTGCCACCACATCAACAGATACGTCGCCTGTTTGCTGATTATAGAGGAATCCGTGTACCTGCATTACGTGCTCCTGCCGGGACAGGGTCTGTATGACGGTTTTCTGCAGTTCTGCCTGCTTGCTTTCTCCGGTTGCCACCGAGTACACACCCACGGTCATCACGATATTGTATTTCTGCATCATAAGTTCTGATATGCGGCGCGTGAGGCTGTGAATACTGCCGGCCGTCATGGTGTCGGGTACTCCCACATGGAGTGAGCCGATGGACAGGTTGGGGCCGTAACTGTGCAGAATTATGTCATAAACTCCCTGAACCTGATCCATACCTGAAATGTCCTTCTTGATCTGATGAATAAGGTCTGCCGGAGCATTGGCCCCCAGCAGCTGGTTTATGGGCGACGCAAGCATCTCAATGCCGGCCTTTATGATTACGACCGATATCAGCGCACCCAGGTATCCGTCCAGCGATACGTTCCAGATAAGCATGATTCCGGCCGATACCAACGTAGCCAGAGTAATGACTGCATCAAAAAGAGCATCGGACCCGGATGCGGTCAGGGCATCGCTCTGCAGTTGCCGTCCCTTTCCCCGTACATAGAGTCCCAGGACCAGTTTGGATATGATTGCCACGATGATGACAATCAGCGTAACGGTGGTATAATCGGGCTCAACGGGATTGATGATCTTGCGTATGGACTCCACCATCGATGTGATACCGGTGGTAAGCACTATTGCCGAAATGATTATGGCGCTGAAATACTCCACACGTCCGTAACCGAACGGATGGGTGTTGTCGGCCGGCTTGAGCGACAGCTTGGTGCCGGCGATGGTTATCACGCTGGACAGTGCGTCACTGAGGTTGTTTACTGCATCCAGAACTATGGCAACCGAACTTGCCAGAATACCCACAAAGGCCTTGAATGCGGCCAGAAGCACATTTACAATTATCCCTATTACACTTGTACGTATTATTTGCTTGGAACGATCCATAAGATGGTACTTTATTTTTCGGCAAAAATACAAATTATTGTAATTTTGGAGTGTACATTTCAATACGTCTGGTATGCAACTGATCAAAAGAGCGGCAATCCTGGTGGCGTCAATGCTGGCCGTTTGGGGTGCAGAAGCCTCAAACGAACGCTGGATGTCGCGCTTGCCGGATACCGTAAAGGTTTGCAGGGTGTCCATTCCAGGCACTCATGATTCCGGAACTGCGGGCGTAAGATTTCCCATGCGTCACTATGCCCGTACCCAGACAATGGATCTGTCTCGGCAGTGCACAATCAAGGCCGCCATCGACGCGTACTATGCGCAGTACGGGGCTGAAGATTAGGAAAACGCTGATTTGATCAGTGTTTCCCTGGATATGGAAAGAGATGGCAGGCGGCGGGCAGGAGGGTACGGATGCGGTTATGAGTGAGATTGCATCGCTTGTCCCGGAAGATATGATAGCTCCTTTTGACAACAACATGACTGTATCGGATTTAAGGGGGCGCATCTTTTTCATGAGCCGCAATTTTCCAACCAATGTTTCCGACTCTCATGGTGCATTGGTTAGAGGTTGGCCGCCTAACGGCTTATCATTCCGGTCTCTATTATGGACAGGGCTTGCTGATGCACGATTGTGGGTGCAGGACTATTATACATCCGGGAGCAATGATCCGGATGCATATCTAAGCAGCAAATGGGATAATATGTATCGCCTGTTACGTCAATTCAATGATGCCGATGAAGATTATGATGTATGGTGTATCAACCATGCATCAGGCTACACAGGTACAGGAATCAGAACCAACATAAGAAGATGCTCGGACTATACCAATTCTCATCTTATGGGGTATCTGAAAGAACATCACCAACCGATAGGAATTATCCCTATGGATTTTCCAACTCAGGAACTTATTGATGCCATCATTTTTTTGAATACCTTTACAACCGAATAACTGCAGACAATGACACTTAAAGAATTTCTTAATAATGGTGACAAGTTCGCCAAATATATAGGTATTGAGCTTACCGATGTAAAACCCGGTATGGCCAAGGCTACCATGACCGTAACTGAGAATCATATGAATGCCGGCAATATATGTCAGGGCGGAGCACTGTTCACACTGGCTGACCTGGTATTCGCAGCTCTGGTCAATCAGGGCGATAACATGGCGTTTGCCATCAACTCCACTATATATTATCACGTATCGGCCAAACTGGGTGATGTGCTTACAGCCGAAGGACATTTTACCAGCCATCATCCCAAGATACCCGCAGCCCAGGTTCAGGTCAGGGACCAGAATGGGACAGTTATTGCCACTTTTGATGCTCAGGGCTATACCAAGAAGATGCCGGCACCGTTCAGTGGATTGGAATAATAATCAGATAAATACAAACCTTAAACAAAAGTCATATGAAAACCGGAATCATTCTTTCAACAATTCTTGCTGTAATCATTGCCATGCCCGCTATGGCACAGCGTAATTCTTCAAAGAAAGCCAGTGCGGTTGAACTCTCATTCAACTATCAGAAACAGGCCGGAGCTGGCTCCAATCAGTGGGCTGTCTGGATTGAAAATTCAGATGGCAAGGTGGTCCGTACCCTTACCGTAACTTCATTTACATCAAAGGGCCGCGGAGGCCGTCGCGGTTACACATTCCGTCCCACCTGCGTTCCCACATGGGTAAAAAATGCCAAGGCAGAGGAGATGACCGATGAGCAGATTGACGCCGTAACAGGTGCAACTCCGTCTCAGAGCGGAATCCAGACCTATACATGGGATTTCAAGGATGCCAACGGCAAGGAGGTTCCTGCCGGTGATTACAAGATCTGTATGGAGGCCACCCTCTATTTTAACAGCATCCTGCTCTACAGCGGCACATTCTCAACCAAGGACAAGGCAGGTGATATAAAGCTTACCTCAACCCTGACCGAAGAGGATGAGGCACACAAGAACATGGTAACCGAAGTGAAGGCTGCAATCAAGTAAATATCAGAACGTTGCAGTACCCTTAAGAGCGGCGGCCGATGAACAGTCGGTCGCCGTTACTGTTACTTTACCGGTGGCCGATGTGCGGCGGATATAGGCGGTCATGCGTCCCTGATAAGTATTGAAGACTGCACTCTTGTGGCTGGTTTCGTGCGCCAGGACATCGGCATTATCGACCGCTATCAGCTGTGCGCCTTCAACATTCAGTTCAATGGTACGGTCATTGTTTGGGCAGACATTGCCTTCAGCGTCGGCAACGGATACAGACAGTATCTCAACGTCATCAAAACTTGTTCCGGCACGGCCTCCTATCTTCTCAATCATGATTTTCTGGGGATCGCCTACGGTTACAGAAAAGCATTTGGCTGCCTCCACGCCGTCGTTATAACCTCTTACATCTATTATTCCCTGATTATAGTTGACGTTATACACTACCGGACGTGCGTTGTCGGGCATAGGTTTGCGTCCCTGAGGCTCTCCGTTTATCCAGACATCAACCTCCTGACAGTTTGAATAGACCTCAATCACAGCCTGGTCATAAGTATCCATATCGGCCGGAGTCCAGTCCGATACCAACGCACCTGCGCCGTTGTTGTCGGCATGTCGGGCAAACGCCACCATAGGCTCCTTGGTCCACCAGCTGGCCCGCTGCAAGCCGGCTGGTTTGACGCCTCCGGTTACATCCAGCAGTGAGGTGCTCCACATTACCTGCGGCCAAGCGGCCTCCCCCAGATAGTCAATGCCTGCCCAAAGGAACTGGCCGCTTAACGAGGGATCATCCCTTAGCATCAGCCACGACTGGACATCATGCGTATTCTCGGTGCCTATGATTGCCTTCTCGGGGTGAGCGTCGTGATACGCCTTGAGTTCATCCACACGGTAGTTCTGTCCAACCACATCCATCATCTCGGCAAATCCGTTGCGGTATACGCCCGATGAGTTGGGACGGAAAAGTGCCATCGTTACGGGGCGGGTATTGTCCAATGAATGTACCAGATCCTGCTGTTTGCGGTATTTGTCAAATCCCTGCTCATTGTTCAGGTTGTCCCGGATCTCATTACCTACGCTGTAAATCACCACGCTGGGGTGGTTGCGG
>CADCLI010000074.1 GCA_902802285.1 uncultured Bacteroidales bacterium | reverse complement strand
GATCAATAACCTTCTTGTAATACTGATCTTTCAAAACTGTACGATTACTCTTCATTGTTAACTCGATTTTGCGAGTCAACTTTTTTTAGGGCAAGACAAGACAAAATGTGGTTACTTCTTTGATGAATTGTCTTTTTGTTGTACTTTTGCAACCGGAATTTGGGTATCTGATGATTCAGATTTAATAGGGAACACGGGTGAGAATCCCGGACAGTCCCGCTGCTGTATTTCTCAGGTATAGTTTTGGATGAGCATTCAGCCCCTTTGAATGCGATAAACGCCACTGACCCGGATGGTCGGGAAGGTTCCAAACGAGGAGATAAGTCAGAAGACCTGCCCAAGATTCTAAGTTAGACCTTAGCTCCGTGGATAGGGCGGGTTAGACAAAAAATGTCAGAAACAGTCAGTGACAGTCCGGAAACACAGCGGATTCCAGATCCGTTTGACCGCACGCGTGAATCAGCGTGCGGCGGTAGAGTCATATGCAGTTTCCAGCCCCGCTTTAACTACCATCAGCTATTGTCAGTGAACGGATTATTGTTTGACAGTAATACTTGTTTGATGACAACCCGTTCAAGGGTTGATGCAAAGTGGGTTCCTTTGATAAAGGATCTGCAGATTAAATGGGGAGGCCGGGAGGTTTCCCCATCTTATCGTCAAAATCGGAAAATAATATAGATGATTTAATTATGTTGATTAAAAAGACAACGGTCTGTTTTGTGATGGTGCTGCTAACTGCAGTTGCATGTCAGGAATCACCACAATCGTCATTCACACGCAAGGTTGCGGATTATGCCCTGGTTGAAATAGAAAAGCCGGACTTGAGCGACATATCGGACAACGGCAAGGAGGTCCTTAACTTGTACCGTTTCATTGCCGATGAGATTGATGCCATATACTGGGAACAGTACTATGGAATCAAGGACTCGTTGATGAACGCCATTTCCGATCCTTTCCAAAAAACGTTTGCTGAGATTAACTACGGCCCTTGGGACCGCAGTACAGGCAAGTCTTTTGTGGATGGATATAATGACTGTCCTCCGGGCGCGGGTTTTTATCCTGCCGATATGACTGCACAGGAGTTTGCCGCTTTTGACAATCCTGATAAGAACAGTCCCTATACACTTATCCGCCGTTCTGCTGACGGGTCGCTGGAGACTGTTTGGTACCATGATGCATACAAGGAACACATTGATAAAATTGCCGATTACCTCAAAGCTGCAGCCGACATAACCATAAAGCCCAGTGTCAAGGAGTATCTGCTCAGTAAGGCCGAAGCTCTCAAGACTGACAGCTACTACGAGAGTTCACTTGCATGGCTTGATATGGATGATAGCAAGATGGACCTTGTTGTAGGTCCCAATGAGGCTGCCGATGACCAGTTGCTGGGTATCAAACGCTCTTACGAGGCTTTTGTCCTGCTCAAGAACCAGGCGCGTACCGATCAACTGATGCAGTATGTGTCGCGCATTGAGGAGTTTCAGCAGGACCTTCCCGGAGACCCCGCATACAAAACATTCCAGCCCGGTGCAGGTTCAAACATATTCTCATGCAATGCCCTATACTATGCCGGAAAGGCCAATGCCGGAATCAAGGTGATCGCCCTTAACCTCCCGTTCGATGCCGACGTGCAGCGTGACCGCGGTACCCGTACCATACTGCTGGAAAACATCATCAACGCAAAATACAACCATATAGTCAATCCCACCGGTCAGGTTATTCTGGAATCAGACTTCAGGGAGCACCTGTCGCAGGATGCATTCTTCTGGAACATAGTGTTCCGTGAGGTAGCCCACGGGCTTGGAGTAAAGGAGACTGTGAACGGAAAGGGAAGTGTTGAGGATGCATTGGGGAGCGCATCGCTCACCTTTGAGGAGATCAAGGCCAATACGGCAGGAGTACTTCTGGTAAGCAGGCTTCAGGACCATTACGACATACACAACCTGTTTACCAAAGAGGATGCATTGACCACATTCTTTGTCTCTCTGGTCCGTTCGGAGCGTTTCGGCGAAGGATCGGCTCTGGGACGTGCAAACATAATCATATACAACTATCTTGAGGAGGCGGGAGCATTCCGACGTAAGGAATCCGGACAGTACTCACTGGACCTGGCCAGGATGGAAGCCGCCCTTTCGGAACTGACCGCATTGGTACTAAAGACTCAGGCCACAGGTGACAGGGCATTCGCCACCTATTTTGAAAACTGCTATTCAAAACGCTCCGCCAACTTTGACGCCGACCTTATGAATCTGGGTATCGAAAAGATCCCGGCCGATATACGTTTTAAATGAATTACATCAATATGAGCAACAAGAAACTGAATTTCAAGATGTGTGTTCTGCTGCCGATAGTATTGGCAGTAACCCTTTTCCTTTGGCTTGTGCCTGTTGACTTCTACGGCATTGATGCCCTGACGGTAGTTCAGCAGCGCGTTATTGCATTGTTTGTGTTTGCTGCACTTATGTGGATGTTTGAGATCATCCCCAACTGGACGACATCGCTTTTGCTGATAGTATTGACCCTGCTGACCATCTCAGACAAGGGAATAAGCTTTTTCTGCGATCCCAAATACGGTACGCTGGTCAGTTACAAGAGTCTGATGGCATCATTTGCCGACCCGGTAGTGATGCTCTTCATGGGTGGATTCGTGCTGGCCATCATGGCCGAAAAATACGGCCTGGACGTGACATTGGCCCGTATTCTGCTCAAACCATTCGGTACCAGACCTACCATGGTCCTGCTGGGATTCCTTGTGGTGATTGCCGTATTCTCAATGTTCATGTCCAATACCGCTACTGCAGCTATGATGCTGGCATTCCTGGCACCAGTGCTTCAGGTGCGCCCGTCCGATGACAAGGGCCGGATAGGTTTGTCACTCGCCATTCCGGTCGCAGCAAACATAGGTGGTATAGGTACTCCCATAGGCACACCTCCCAATGCTACCGCAGTGCGTTTCCTTACGGAGGCAGGTTATGAGGTTACATTCTCGGAATGGTCTATGAGAATGATACCCTTTGTGTTTATTATGATTCTGGTAGCCTGGGTCCTGCTCCGGATTATGTTCCCTTTCAAGACTAAGAGGCTGGTGCTTGACATTCCTGAGAACAAGCGTCCCGTAGATTGGAAGACATACGTGGTATGGATTACATTCGTAGGTACCATACTGCTTTGGGCTACCGAGAGCCTGACCGGCATTAACTCAAATGTGGTGGCGCTCATACCTCTGGGAGTTCTCACGATGACAGGCATATTCACCAAGGATGATATCAAGGAGATAAACTGGACAGTGCTCTGGCTGGTTGCCGGAGGCTTTGCCTTAGGTACCGCACTGCAGGGAACCGGACTTGCCAAGACTCTTATCGGAGCCATACCGTTCGGCTCCATGAGCGTTTTGAGTGTGCTGCTTATCGCCGGTTTTGTCTGCTATTTCCTGTCCAACTTCATCAGCAATTCAGCCACCGCTGCACTGCTCATACCTATCCTTATCGTGGTTGCACAAGGCATGGCCGATCCGTCGGCTTCCAACAATGCCTCATTTATGGCTTTTGGCGGGACACATGCCATGATATCGTTCATAGCAGTATGCGCCTCTATCGCTATGCTGTTCCCGATTTCAACTCCGCCTAACGCCATCGCATCAAGTACAGGACTGGTCCAGACCAAGGATATGGCTAAGGTGGGCATAATTGTTGGTGCCATAGGATTTACCCTGGGTTTCTTCTGGCTCACAAAGATTTTCCCGTTTGCTACAGCATAATTCTTGAAAATACACTAAATTTGTAGACATTTCAAATACTTTATTTATCCACTATGAAAAAGTTATTTTTTACTGTCGTTTTAGCAGGCCTTACAGTCATTCCGGCTCTTGCACAGGATGTAGAATTAGGCCGCAAGGTAACCGATTATACCACAGGCCCCAAGATTGGAGGATTTTTCATCGGTAAATACACATATACAGACCAGGATGGGCAGTACGGAGGTAACGGACTGAGCCAGCGGATGGCACGTTTTTACGTTGACGGAACCATACTTAATGACTTCAAGTACCGTGTACAGGTGCAGGTCAACAATGCATCTTTCCACATGAAAGACTATTTTATTGAGTGGGCTCACTGGAAAGAGTTCGCCGTAAAGGTTGGTCAGTACAAGCGCGCCTTCCTGTTTGAGAATCCCTCCAATCCGTGGGATATAGGTTTTGGCGACTATTCGCAGATAACGAAAAAGTTTTCGGGTATGGGTGACTATTGCGGAGAGGCCAGCTCAAACGGAGGTCGTGACCAGGGTATCCAGATTCAGGGTGACCTGCTGCCGATTGCCGACAGCCATAGTCTTATTCACTATCAGTTCCAGGTAATGAACGGTCAGGGAATCAATACTGCCGATGCAAACGCCCGCAAGGACTTTATCGGAACACTTCAGATCCAGCCGGTAAAAGGCCTTTATATAGGAGCTTTCGGATGGAATGGCGATTATGCCGTAAACGATAGCGTGTCAGTAGGACGTGAACGCTGGGCTGTTGCTGCCAAATATGAGTACGACTCATGGAGCGCCCGTATAGAATATGCCCATTCTGACGGAAAGAATATCCATGAAGCTGACGGTTGGTATGCTGCAGTGGGTGTTCCTGTAAATGACTGGTTCAAGTTGTATGCAAAATATGACGTTTACCGCAACAATGCGACAGATGAGTCAATGAAGACGATTTACTCCATTGCTTCCAACTTCCAGATCCACAAGAACCTGATGTTTCAGCTTCAGTACAATTATGTGGACAATAAGCCCACATCATCACAGTGGAACGAACTCTGGGCTGAGTTGTACGTCAGATTCTGATCAGAGGTTTATAATAGGCCAGCCGTCATTATCCCAAACTATAGGACGGACTATGAGCATGCTGTTGTAACGGCGTGTCTTGTCATAGCCGTGCATGAAGATGTAATCCTTGCCGTCAAAACTGACAACGGCGCAATGGCCTACGCCTACATAGCGGTCATTGCTCTGGGCCACGATTGTACCTCCACCGTCGGTTGCAAGTTTTCCATCCTTGTCCATATAAGGGCCTGTCACTGTCCTGCTTCTTGCTGCTGCAACCTTGTAGTTGCTGTTCTCTCCGCGGCAGCATAGGTCAAGTGATGCGAACAGATAGTACCAGCCGTCATGCCGGAATATGAACGGGGCCTCTACTGCACCGTCGCCGGGATCTGACTTCAGGTCCATCTTGCCCGACATCAGCTCCGGTCTGTGCCATAGGGGGTGCCACTCCTGCGGATCGGAGAGTTTTAGCATGCTATCATCAAGCCTGGTTATCTTGAGCCCGTCCCAGAATGAGCCGAAAGCCATCCATGGCGTTCCGTCATCATCGATTATTATGTTGGGGTCAATGGCGTTCCACTTGTCACGGTTGGGAACTGACTGGATTATCTTGCCGTGATCGGTCCATTTGAAATCAGGAGATTCCGGGTTAAGTGTCTTGTTTGTGGCCACTCCTATGCATGAGCCGTTGCTGGCAAATGTGGAGCAGGAGTAATAGAGGTACCAAAGCCCGTTGTGATATATGATATCGGGAGCCCAGGTATGTCCGTTATATCCGGGTACAGCCTTTACTGCCCATTCGGGAATAGGGTTGAGAACCTGTCTTTCGGGACGCCAGTTCTTCATGTCGTCCGATGACATCACGCTGATGCCCATGCCGGTTGAAAACATATAATACCTGCCGTCGCAAAATGCTACGACCGGGTCGTGAACAGGAGTGTATTCGGGTGATATTGAAGGTCGGGCGGGCGCCTGACCGCTGGCTGCCACACTAAGCATGGCAGCCAGTACGGTAAGCACTATTTGTTTTTTCATGATTGTCGGAATGAAATCGCTAACTTGAATTATTCTATTGTCAAAACAAATACACTGAAACTGAGCGGATTGATGGCAGTCTGTATGCTCTGTCCCTCTCCGTCAAACCTGTTTTCGACGGGAACAATGTTGACCGGAGCGTCTATGGAATTGTCTTCATAGAGCTTGTCGCTGGACAAATCAATGCGCTTTAATGCTTCTACCACGGCTTTTTTCTTGAGTCCGTTGAACTGGAATGTCAGTTGCTGCTCCTGACCGGATGTGTTGGCAACTTTGATAAATATCCTGTTACCCTCACGGACAGCACTGGCAAACAGACCGTTCTGTCCATCCTGTCCTGCTACCGGCTTGCCGTTCATGGTAAGCCCTACCACATTGTCGCCCTTGTAAAGGCTGTACAGTTGCTGTACATACCAGCTTACTGTGCGGAATGAGTGCAGGTTATCGTACCAGATCAGGTCAGGACGCCACTGCCATCCCTCAACATGGGCAAACAGAGGTGCATATGTGGCCATGTGAACGATATCGGCATTGCGCTCCAAGCCTGTCATGAAAGCCGCCTCAAGCAGTGATGCATAGTAGTGGTTCCACTTTTTGCCGGTAGCATGACAGGCATACTCTCCTGCGAATACTTTGGGACCCTTGCGGTCATAATTGTCATAACGTGTACCCTGACTCAGGAACCACTCGTAAGGACGATAGAAATGCTCATCTACCAGGTCGGCTCCCAGACGTTTCATCTCTGGCCACAGATAATCAAACTGGTCGCCTTCGGAGTTGGGACCGGATGAGCCTACAATCTTTATGTCGGGATATGCCTTGCGGATAGCTTTGATAAACGGCTCCAGGCGCTCGGGGTAGAGGGCATCCCACTGTTCGTTACCTATTCCTATATATTTAAGGTTGAAAGGTTCGGGGTGTCCCATGTCGGCACGGACCTTTCCCCACTTGGAGTCGGCCGGTCCGTTGGCAAATTCGATAAGGTCAAGCGCATCCTGGATGTAGGGGTCAAGCTGGTCAACCGGAACGTGTGCGTTGATGTCATCGTTCTGGAACTGGCATGCCAGGCCGCAAGAGAGAATTGGCAGAGGCTCTGCACCGATATCCTCGCTCAGCTGGAAGAACTCAAAGAATCCCAGTCCGTAGCTTTGGAAATAGTCAGGATAGAAACGATGGGGGAATGTGTACTCCCAACGGTTCTCGTTAAGAGGACGGTTCTCTACCGGACCGACGGTGTTTTTCCAGTTGTAACGGGTTTCCAGGTCAGTGCCTTCAACAATGCAGCCGCCGGGGAAACGGAATATTCCGGGATGAAGGTCGGCAAGT
Source organism: uncultured Bacteroidales bacterium (assembly GCA_902802285.1). Classification (GTDB taxonomy): domain Bacteria; phylum Bacteroidota; class Bacteroidia; order Bacteroidales; family Bacteroidaceae; genus Colenecus. The sequence goes on along the minus strand of CADCLI010000074.1, from coordinate 1,126 downwards.
GCCTGGGCAAGATCCTTTCTCAAACCACCTTCACGTCCCTTCCAGGTATCGGCCGGGAAGAGAGATATATGCTCCAGATCTACGCTGGCTCCGCCGCGTGTCTCCATGAAGATGCGCAGGGTTGCCTTCTCAAGGGTCTCATCAGGCCTTAGGGTTATTTTGTATTTCTTCCACTCTTTCCCGTTTACTGCAATCCTCTGCTGGCATACAAAATGGTTCTCACCCATGGAGGCGGTGTTGACCAGCTCAATCCTGAGTATTACCGGAGTATCCGACCTAGCCCATACAGAGAAGTTGTACTGTTTACCTTTTTCAATACCGATGCCAAAGAAACCTTCGTTGTCAAGACCGGTATGCTTGTGGGCGTGTCCCGGATCAGTGAGGCGTACATAATGAGGGTTGCGCTCAAACGGACCGTCATTCATGACCTGTACGTTGCCGAAAATCTTCCATCCCTGAAGGGCGTTTGGAAATTCGAAAGAGCGGTTCTTGACCAGCTCGGCATAAAGTCCACCGTCGGCGGCATAGTTTATATCTTCAAAAAAGATACCGTACATAGTGCTCTGGATGGGAGCGCCGGCCTTCTTCATGTTTATGTCAAAAGTATTGCTCTCTGCGTTTAAGGGCATTGCCGTAATTACCGCAATGGCGGCGCCTAAAAGACTAATTGGTTTCATATCTTTATAATAAATAGGTTATATGGTTTATGACATCGGCAAAAATATATATATTCGTGACCCAATAGGTGGAAAAATGAAAACTATAGGTGGAAAAATAATCTTTATCATGCTCTTCATTCCGCTTATGTCCGGAAGGGGTATGAATTGTGTTGCTCAGGGTTCTTTTGCAGGTTCACATCTGTCTAAGTTCATTGGCATATCGGATGGACTGCCGTCAAACTTCGTGGATGATATAATGTTTGACGATGCGGGATTTATGTGGATAGCGACATCTGGAGGCGGGTTGTGCCGGTATGACGGCTATGAATTCATAGTCATGGCAACCGAAATGGAGTACGAACTTAAAAGTAATTTTGTCAGGAATGTGGTAGAGGACGGCTTCCACAGGCTGTGGATCGGTACAGAGTGGGGGATTGAAGTCTTTGACCTTATGAATTCGCGTATGG
>CADCLI010000073.1 GCA_902802285.1 uncultured Bacteroidales bacterium | reverse complement strand
ACTTCTTCCCGGCCGACGACCCGGAAGACCTGCTGCTGATTGACGAATGGGCCGACCAGGACGCCCTGAACCGCTACCATTCCTCGCCCATGATGCAGGAAGCAGCCGCGCTGCGGGAAAAATACAACCTGGGTGGTCGCCAGGTGCGGATGTTCCTGCCGGTTGGTCCACGGATGAACCCGGCCGGACAGGAAAGACGGCCGGAGCGGTAAAGTTATGCGTAACACTCTCACAAGCCTGCTTATCATGGCACTTGCTTCACCCCTGGCGTTGGCGCAGGTCGATGTGCACAGCCACATGATCCCGGACTCCTATCTGCAAGCCGTGAAAGCGCACGGGATGGAGATGGACGAAGGATTCCCCATCCCTTCCTGGGACATCGACGCCCACCTGCAGTTCATGGACGAGGCCGGTATCCGGACCTCCGTCCTGACCATGCCCGCCCCGCAGCCGTTCTTCGGCAATGCCGCGGAATCGGCCGCCGTCTGCCGGACATTCAACGAAGAAGCCGCAGCCCTGAAAGCCCGGTATCCGGAACGTTTCCTCTTCTGCGCCGCTCTCCCGCTGCCGGATGTTCAGGCCGCACTGAGAGAGGCCCGGTATGCCCTGGAAACGCTCGGTGCGGACGGCGTCAAACTCGCCACCAACAGTAAAATGTCCCTTCCACCATTCATCAACCAGTACATAATCAACCGATACGGCACCACCAAACGGCTGAACGCCAAGTTCAGCATTAGCCATCATAGTACCCTTGGACCACTGGGGTGCAAGTTCAGCTGATGCACTGTAAGAAACCATTGCCAGAGCGGCAACCATCAGAATCTTTCCAAATCTTTTCATAATCTATCTCTATTATATTAAGGTTAATCTGTTTACTAGTCAGCAAAGATAATCATTTATTGATACATTATTTCCATCTGGCAGCGGGAGCAGTCAAACTTGAGCCGGAATCGGCGGCCGTCCTGACTGGTCAGGAACAGAGGCTCCTGTATCTTAAGGTCCCGTTTTCTGTTTTTGTTGCAAATGCCGAGTGCGTATTTGATGCAGTGACGGCAGAACATTACCGTTGCGCTGTCCGGCTGAGACTTTTCAAACGCATCATCAACCTTAGTCACTCCATGATCCTGATAGAATGTACGGGCCTGAGCATTCATCACATTACCCAGGTAACTGAGTTCCTTAACGGGATAATGTGGAGTAGCCGGCGACGCTCCCCTTCCAACTGTATCTCTACATCAACTGCCTCAAAACGGGTTCCGCCCAGCTTAGACAACTGGGTCCTGATATTATCCTCCTGAGGAGTCCTGGCATCCTCCTTTTTCCATTCTGTCACGGCACGTGCCTTATAACCGTCCTCATCGGTCATAACCACCTCATAGCCGGACGGAATCTCCCTGAAAAGGATATCGACTCCTATCTTTCTGGTGGCCGATTCCTTGGACAGAACCTTCTCAAACTCAATGTCATAGTTGCGGTAGAGTTCGGTACCGGCAGTTATTGACGGCATATCAGTACTCTCCAGGAACAGGAATACGCGGTTGCCCTCCACGCGGTTTACACGGTATCCTTCAAGTTCTCCCTGGCGGTTAAAGAAACAAAGTCCGTCTCCGTTGTGGAATGCCTTGAAACCGGATACTTTAAGCCACCCTGGGCCCACCTCCTTTACGGGACCCATCTTCTCGCCTATTGACTTGGGGGTGCCGAAAGAGTAGATGTCATCCGTGCGTCCATGCAGGAAATAACTGGTAAATCCGCGGTTGAAACTGCGGCTCACATTGGGCGTAAAATGTGCAACGCTATGGCCCGATGAAGCCCTGACATATTCATTTCTGCGCACCAGGACCTTATCTATAGCCTGACTGTAGGCGGCCGATACGTTCTTTACATACTGCACGTCCTTGAGACGGCCCTCTATCTTGAATGAGCAGACGCCTGCATCCATAAGCTCCTCCAGACTGTCCATGCGGTTCATGTCACGGAGCGACAGCAGGTGCTTGCCTTTTATAATCACATTGTCATCACTGTCCGTCAGGTCAAACTTGAGACGGCAGAACTGGGCGCACTCGCCGCGGTTGGCGCTGCGTCCGAAACAGTACTGCGATGCATAGCACTGGCCGCTGTAACTTACGCACAACGCTCCGTGAACAAAGCACTCAAGTTCCACATCGGGACAGGCCTCATGTATGCTGCGTATCTCATCAATTGACAGTTCCCGGGCCAGTACCACGCGGGTAAATCCGCAGCCGGCCAGGAAACGCACTTTATCGGCACTGCGCACATCGCATTGGGTGCTGGCATGCAGGGCTATGGGTGGCAGTTTCATCCTTAGGACCGCCATATCCTGAATAAGCAGGGCATCGGCTCCGGCCTCATAGAGCTGCCATATCAGTTTTTCGGCATCGGCCAACTCAGAGTCCTTGAGTATGGTGTTTACGGTCACATAGACCTTGGCTCCGTAGAAATGGGCAAAACCGGCCAACTGTGCTATATCCTCCACGCTGTTGCCGGCAGCCTGACGTGCGCCGAACCGTCCGGCGCCAATGTATACCGCATCGGCTCCATGCTTTATGGCCTCAATGCCGCACTCCAGATTCCTGGCCGGAGCCAGCAGTTCTATAGTCCTACCCTCTTTCATTTACCAGATATGTACCCTGTTTTGGGGTGCAATATACATAGAATCCTCTACATTTATATCAAAAGCCTCATACCATTCATCAATATGAGGCAACGCTCCATTCACGCGCAGGCGGCTCAGGGAGTGTTCATCACTCTTGGTCTGCTGCAGCACCATCTCGTCGCGGCAGTTCTCGGCCCACGTGCAGGCGTATGCTATAAAGAAACGCTGCAACGGGGTAAAGCCCAGCTTATCCTCCAAGGGATTCTCCTGCATAACCTCACGGAATGCCTCCAGCGCCACAGTGAGTCCGCCGTGATCGGCAATGTTCTCACCCAGCGTAAGCTTTCCGTTGGCCTTAATCCCGGGCAGCACCTCAATGCTGTCAAACCAGTCAGTAAGCACTTTTACGCGATGGTTGAACCGACGTGTATCAGTGTTGCTCCACCAGTTGCACATATTGCCCTCCTTGTCAAACTGGCGGCCCTCATCGTCAAATCCGTGGGTCATCTCATGTCCCATGATGGTTCCTATGGCACCGTAGTTGAAGGCATCATCGGCCTCCATGCTGAAGAACGGATACTGCAGTATGCCTGCCGGGAAACATATCTCATTGATGGATATATCATAGTAGGCGTTTATCTCCTGCGGATTCATGTACCACTCAGTGCGGTCAACCGGCTTGCCGAACTTGCGCTCTACCATATCGTTCCAGAAGAAACGGCTTATCGCGGCGCTATTCTCAAAAAGTGTCTTGGCCGGATCAATCTCCATCTTGGAATAGTCGCGCCACTTGTCGGGGTATCCTATCTTGAAATTGAACGCATCCAGCTTGTCCAGCGCCAGACGGCGGCTCTCTCCGCTCATCCACTCCTGCGCCTCAATACGGCGTCCAAGCGCACGTTTAAGACGATGGAACATATCTATCATGCGCTCCTTGGCACCAGCGGGGAAATACTTCTCCACGTACATGCGTCCCAGAGCATCGCCCAACGTCCCGTTTACAGCCGATGTAGCACGTTTCCACATAGGCTTGGGCTCCTTCTGTCCGCTAAGTGTACGACCGTAGAAATCAAAATCGGCATCGTCAAACCGCTTTCCCAATCGGGTTCCGTTGGAGTCCAGCATCTGCCACTCCATGAGTACCTTCTGGTCCTCAAGCGGCTCCTCGTTGAGCACGCGTATAGCCTCCATTATAGCTTCCGGCTGACCTACGTCAACCCAATCCACCCCATCCAGTCCCAACTTACTGAAAAATGGTTTCCAGTCCAGACCTGGCAATTGTGTATAAAGTTCGTCAATTGACCATTTATGGTAGTTGGCAGCCGGATCACGCAACTGGACATTGTTACGTGATGCACGTGCCAGACGTTTCTCAATACGCCAAACGGTGCGCATTCTCTGACGGGCTTCCAACCGGCCGTAACCGGCAAGCACCAGCATCCGTACCATATGTTTCTTGAACGCCTTACGTATGTTTATGGTCTGAAGGTCACGGTCGGTGTAATACTCCTTGTCACCGAGCGTTAGTCCACCCTGGCTCAGTCCCACAATATTGGTCTTGCTGTCCTTAAGGTCCGGTCCTATACCCACGTCAAAGTAACCCGTCACGCCATAGGGGTCAAGTTCCAGCATGGCATCCAGGAGTTCCTCGCGGCTGCTGATGGCGCGGATACGCTCCATATAGGGTCTCATCGGCTCCATACCGTCACGGTCACGGCGAGCTGTGTCCATGAGCAGATTGTACAGGTCAGCAATACGGGCGGCATCACTGCCAGCAGGATTATCCTGTGCAGTGATGCCGTCTATAAGATCCTTGAGCTGCTTACGGTTAAGTTCGGCAAGCTCATCATATGTTCCGTAGCTGGGAAAGTCATCAGGTATAGGATTGGCATCCAGCCAACCGCCGCAACTGAACCGGTAGAAATCCTGGCCGGGGCTCATGCTCCGGTCCAGATATTCCTCCCTTATCCCAGCTCCTTTAATCATTTACCAGATACGTGCCCTCTTCTCGGGAGCCAGATAAAGTGCGTCACCAGGCTTGATTCCGAATGCATCGTACCATGCATCAATGTGAGGCAGTGTACCGTTTACACGCCAGCGGCCCAGTGCATGAGGATCGCTCTTGGTCTGGTTGCGGATCTGCTCGTCACGGATATTGCCGGCCCATACGCCTGCGTATGCCATAAAGAAACGCTGTTCGGGGGTATAACCGTTGATGGTCTTGAGCGGAGCATCCTTGGTGGCGTTCTTAAATGCCTGATAGGCAACCATCAGACCGCCGTGGTCTGCAATATTCTCACCCAGAGTAAGTGAACCGTTTCCGTTCAGGTCAGGCAGAACCTTAATGTTGTCAAAGTGGTCAACTATAACCTGTACGTGCTCCTTGAACTTATCGGCATCACCCGGAGCCCACCAGTCGCTGAAGTTACCGTCCTTGTCAAACTGACGGCCCTGGTCATCAAATCCGTGAGTCATCTCATGGCCGATAACAACACCTATTGCACCGTAGTTGAATGCATCATCGGCGCTCATGTCAAAGAACGGATACTGCAGGATTCCTGCCGGGAAACAGATCTCATTTGTGGTAGGATTGTAGTAAGCGTTTACGGTCTGAGGAGTCATGAACCACTCGGTGTTGTCAACCGGCTTCTTGTATTTGCGCTCAATGGCATCCTGAAGGAAGAAACGGCTCATTGCTATGTTGTTCTCAAACAGACTCTTCTTGGGGTCGATTGTAAGCTTTGAGTAATCCTTCCACTTATCGGGATAACCAATCTTTACATAGAAGGCATCCAGCTTTTCATGAGCACGGGCCTTGGTCTCATCGCTCATCCAATCCTGAGCATCGATACGCTCGCCAAGAGCAATCTGAAGGTTCTTGACCAGAGTAACCATACGCTCCTTGGACTCAGCCGGGAAGTATTTCTCCACATAAAGCTGTCCGATAGCCTCACCCAATGCACCGCTTACGGTCGATGTGGCGCGCTTCCACCAGGGCTGCTGCTCCTGACGTCCACTCATTATCTTTCCGTAGAAATCAAAATTGGCCTGATCAAGTTCCTGGGTAAGACGTGATGCAGAGTGATCTATAAGCTGCCACTCCATATAAGACTTATGAGCCTCGACCGGCACCTGTGCCAGAATAGCCTCTACCTCATGGATAGGCTCAGGTTGACCTACATCTACAAAGTCGCAGTCACCGATACCCATTGCATCGAACATAAGCTGCCAGTCAATGCCCTTGAAATCCTTCTTGAGCTGATCAAATGACATCTTGTGATAGTTGGCGGCGGGATCGCGCTGCTGTACTGCACTGTATGACTTCTCTGCTATGCGGGTCTCAATAAGCATCACATCCTCCATCTTCTTCTGTGCTGTCTTCTCATCGAATCCGCAGAGTGTAAACATGCGTACTATGTGTTTCTTGAAAGCCTCACGGATGGCGGTTGTAGCCTCATCGTTATCCAGGTAATACTCTTTCTCTCCAAGTGAAAGACCGCCCTGACCGACACTGACCAGATTGGACTTGCTGTCCATCATATCAGCACCGATACCTACCCCGAAGTAGTTACCTACCAAGCCGTTCATATCCATCTCAACCATCAGCGGGAATATCTCCTTGCGGTCCTTGACGGCCTCGACCTTATCCAGCCACGGCTTAAGCGGAGCCAGACCTTCCTTGTCGCGTCGTGCAGTATCAAGCACCAGCTTGTAAAGGTCTGCTATCTTCTGGGCGTTTGTACCCACCTCATTATCGGCAGCCACAATCTCATCAATCAGGCCCTTAAGCTGCTCACGGTTATCCTCGGCCAGCTGGTCAAAGCTACCGAAACGTGCATACTCGTCAGTAAGCGGATGGGCTGCGTTCCAACCACCGTCTGCAAACTGGAAGAAATCATCACCGGGTTTAGCGCTGGTATCAAGATTCTCCATCTTGATGCCTATACCCTGCTTGGAATTGTTACAAGAAATCATAGCCATTCCTGCAAATGCAATTGCTAATAATGTTACTCTTTTCATAATTATAATAGTGTTATAAACTCTCTCCTTCAATCATAGCCTCCTCCCAACGTTTCTCAGCCTCGGCCAAATCATTCTTGAGCTTGCCGTAAGCCTCAAACATGGCGGGGTTCTGCGCCCCCGTGGGTGTTGAAAGCCACTCTTCTATATCCTTTATCTCCTTTGATATACGCTCCACCTCCTTCTCGCAGTCATCAATCTTTTTCTGGACCTTGCGCTTGCGGCGCTCCTGCTCCTTCCTGGCCTCGTAATCATCCTTTCCGACCGATGCCTTCTCCTGCGCTGCCTGCGCTGCCGGAGCACCTTTCATACGGCCGATATCAGCCAGATTGTCCAGGTTCTTCTTCTGGAGGAAGTCATAGATGCCGCCCAGATGCTCACGGACCTTACCGTCGGCAAACTCATAGACCTTGCTTACCAGCCCGTCCAGGAACTCGCGGTCGTGGCTTACCACTATAACCGTGCCGTCAAATGCCTGAATAGCCTCCTTGAGCACATCCTTTGATGCCATATCAAGATGGTTGGTAGGCTCATCCAGAATAAGCAGGTTATTGGGTGTAAGCAGCAGCCTGATCATTGCCAGACGGGAGCGCTCTCCGCCCGAAAGCACCTTGACTTTCTTCTGTCCGGCCTCACCGCCAAACATGAATGCGCCCAGTATATCGTTTATGCGGGTACGTATAGGACCTGTAGCCACATTGTCTATCGTATCGTGTACGGTAACCTCATCATCCAGCAGCTGCGCCTGGTTCTGTGCATAGTAACCTATCTGTATGTTATGACCGATGGTAAGCGTTCCGTCAAACGGAATCTCGCCCATGATGCATTTGACCAGAGTGGTCTTGCCCTCACCGTTACGGCCCACAAAAGCCACCTTCTCACCACGCTTGATGGTCAGGTCAACTCCGCTGAACACCGTATGGTCGCCATAACTCTTGGCCACGCCCTCACATATCACCGGATAGTTGCCGCTGCGTATAGCGGGCGGGAACTTAAGTCGCATTGTCTTGTTGTCCACCTCATCAATCTCAATGGGCACTATCTTCTCCAGCATCTTGATGCGACTCTGTACCTGAACGGCCTTGGTGGGTTTATAGCGGAAACGCTCTATGAACTCCTTGGCGTCAGCTATCTCCTTCTGCTGGTTCTCATAGGCACGGAGTTGCTGCTCGCGGCGCTCCTTGCGCAACTCCACAAACTCGTTGTATTTGACCTTGTAGTCATAAATCACGCCGCACGATATCTCTATGGTGCGTGTGGTAACGTTGTTTATGAAAGCGCGGTCATGGCTTACCAGAATCACAGCGTTGCAACGCTTGGCCAGGAACTCCTCAAGCCACTGTATGCTCTCTATGTCCAGATGGTTGGTAGGCTCGTCCAGAAGCAGCACGTCAGGATGACGCAGCAGTATCTTGGCCAGTTCTATACGCATGCGCCAGCCTCCGCTGAACTCGCTTGTGGGGCGGTCAAAATCTTCGCGGCGGAATCCAAGACCCAGCAGGGCCTGCTCAAGTTCCGCCTGATAGTTGCCTCCGCCCATCATCTGGTAGCGCTCGCTCTCGCGGGTAAAACGGTCTATGAGGGCGTGATACTCCTCACTCTCATAGTCGGTGCGCTCAACCATCTGGTTGTTCAGACGCTCAACCTCGGCCTTTAGTTTATGGATATCCTCAAAGGCTGTCTCGGCCTCCTGTCTGACGGTGCGTGTATCGGCCAGTTTCATAACCTGCGGCAGATAACCTATGGTCATCTCCTTGGGTATGGATACGGTGCCCGATGTGGGCTGCTGAAGTCCGGCGATTATCTTAAGCATGGTCGATTTGCCCGCACCGTTCTTACCCACCAGGGCAATACGGTCCTTGTCACCTACCACGTAGCTGACGTCATGGAACAGGGGACGGGCCCCGAACTCAACCTTAAGATTCTCTACCGAAAACACTTACGCAAACAGCTTGGCGGGATAGACGCCCTCCTTTACAAGTTCTGCAATCTTATCCACTACACCCTGACGATCCTCGGCATATGTCACGCCGAACCACTTTGATGTGGTGTCAAGGACCTCAACTGTAGCGGTTCCGTTATTGATAAGCTCATTAACCATGAGCGGAATGAAGTACTCTGACTTGGGGGTATTGATATTGGCCTTGAGCCACTGCTTGAAGAAATCCTCCGAGTATTTCATATAATCGGGGGTGAATCCCCAAACGTTCATTGACACGGGAGTGTTATCATCAATGCGGACCCAGTCCTCACCGTCCTTGTAACATACGCCGTTATCGCGACGCAGAATCTCAGTGCGCTCCACAACGGTGGTCAGATGACGCTTGGCATTGACCTCGCATACGCCACGTGACACCTTGCCGTTCTCACTCAGGGTATTGGCTACGCGGAAACCTACCATTGAATATACGTTCTTTGAACCCTCGGGCAGAGAGCTCAGGAACTTGCCCATCACAGCAAAGCAGTCACGGCCGTAAAAATCATCGGCATTGATTACGCAGAACGGCTCGTTGATAACGTCCTTTGCCATCAGCACTGCATGGTTGGTACCCCAGGGCTTGGTGCGGTCCTCCGGGCACTTGAAACCCTCGGGCAGGTCGTTTATGAGCTCTACTTTAAAGGGCTCTTCCTTTTCCTTCATGAAGGCAATAGCTTCGTCTCTTGGAAGCTCGAAGCGCTCTATCTTAAGCCCTTCCTTGCATATCTTCTTCATCTCCGCCTCTATCTGCTCCATGTGCTCCGGAGTGAAGGCGAAGGGCGCCAGCATGTCGTAATACCATCCTTCTGCGATGGACGGACCTATGGCCAGCTTTACTTCCGGCCAAAGCCTCTTTACGGCCTGTGCCATTATGTGCGAGCAGGTATGCCAATACGTCTG
>CADCLI010000072.1:5590-17383 GCA_902802285.1 uncultured Bacteroidales bacterium | reverse complement strand
TGTGTTATTATCAATTAATTCTTTCTACTTCTCTTACACCCTTTATCTGCTTGAGTTTCTTGACCAGACGGTCCAGCGATGAAAGGTCACTGACCAGCACCGTAAGGTGTCCCTGGAACAGGCCGCCGTTGGAGTCAATGCTGATGGAACGCAGCAGAGTATCGGGTTCCTTATTTATTATTGATGAAATGTTTGATACAATTCCAATGTCGTCCTGGCCCACCACATTGAGCGTGATGCTGTACTGGCTGCCGCTCTTGCCGCTCCAGCGTGCCTTGACGATGCGGTACGGATAACGCTCGCGCATACGCAGCAGGTTGGGGCAGCCGCTGCGGTGGATGCGTATTCCGCCGTTGATGCTCACAAACCCCGTCACGTCATCACCGTAAATAGGATGGCAGCAGCCCGCCATCTTGAAGTCTATGCCGGTCAGGTTGTCGCCAATGACCAGCACATCGGTCTCCTGCGCAACCTTTTTCTCAGTCTCGGCAAAAGTCTTCTCAATGTCAAAGTCCTGCGCGCTGTGCACCTCCTGCTCTGTCTGGGCGTGCATCTCCTCATAAACGCGGAGCACGTCATCGACCGAAATCTCATCCTCCATAAGGGCATGGAAGAAAGGAGTCTGCCCCTTGAATCCCATGCGCACTATCAGGCGCGACATATCGCTCTCCGATATGTCTATCTTGCGGTTCTTGAAACGTCGCTGCAGCAGCTCCTTGCCGGCCTGTGCCTCGCGGTTGCGAATCTCGTTGATGCCCTGACGTATGCGCATGCGGGCTCGGGATGTCACTGCAATGTTGAGCCAGTCCTGCTTAGGAGTCTGGGCCGATGATGTCAGCACCTCGACCGTATCGCCGCTCTGCAACTTATGGCTTATGCGCACGTTGCGTCCGCCCACACGTGCACCCACGCATGTAAGACCCAGCTTGCTGTGGATGGAGAAAGCAAAGTCCAGCACCGTAGCCCCCTTGGGCAGCTGGCGTACCTCGCCGTTGGGAGTGAACACGAAAATCTCCTCCTGATACATATCCAGCGCAAAGTCCTTGCGCAACTCATCAGGACTGGTGTTGTGTTCCAGAATCTCGCGTATGCCGGCCATCACGCTGTCTGCCGCACCCTCGCTCTTGATGCCCTTGTAAGACCAGTGGGCAGCCAGACCACGCTCCGCGATATCGTCCATGCGGCGGGTGCGTATCTGAATCTCCACCCATCGGTTCTCGGGTCCGTTCACCGTAATATGCAGAGACTCGTAACCGTTGCTCTTGGGCACGCTAAGCCAGTCACGCAGACGCTTGGGGTTGGGCTGGTACATATCGGTCACAATGCTGTAAACCTGCCAGCACTGCGCCTTTTCCTTATCGGCCGGAGAGTCCAGGATGATGCGGATTGCAAAGAGGTCATATATATGGTCCAGAGTGGTGTTCTGGGCCTTCATCTTGTTCCAGATGCTGGATATGGACTTGGTGCGACCTTTGATGGTGAACTTGAGCCCCGCCTCCTCCAGCTTGGCCTTGACCGGTCCGATGAACGCCTTGATGTAAGCCTCACGTGCGCTCTTGGTCTCGTTGAGCTGGCGTGCAATGTCATCATAGACATCACGGTGCTCATACTTGACCACCATATCCTCCATCTCACTCTTGATGGCGTACAGACCCAGACGGTGGGCCATAGGGATATAGAGCAGCCGTGCCTCCTCGGTAACATGGAGCCGATAATCAGTCTCCGTTGTGCCTGATAGCATACGCATCAGCACATAACGGTCTGCAATCAGGCAGATTATCACGCGTACATCCTCGGCAAACGATACCAGCAGCTTGCGGAAGTTCTCATCGGCTATGGAGTCATGCTTGGAGTAAAGTTCCTTGACCCGGCACATGCCCTGGATAAGCCCAGCTGCATCCTCACCGAACTGCTTCCTGAAATCCTCGGGCGCAATCAGCCCCTGCTGTATCATAGGATCAAACAGGGCCGTCAGCAGCGAAGCCTTCTTAAGCCCCGTCTTCTCCACAATCACAATGCCCGTCCTGATGCACCGCTCCAGAGTGGGAACCCCATGAGCATCAGTCCCGTAGGCTCCTTTGGCAACACCCTCGCGGAGCAAACCCTTAAGCCTGCTCCAATCCTCCGCCTCAAACAAAGGCCGAGCCAACTCAACAAACTCCCTGTAAACCCCAAATTCCATACTCCCGCAAATATAGTCATTTTATCATTCCAAACTTACCTCTCTCCCTATTTGCAGTAGCCGTACTGTCCCCTTTGGGGACCATCAGTGAAGTGCCCCTTTGGGGACCATCAGTGAAGTGGCGTTAAGCGTAGGGACTTGGAGGATCCCGTTAAGAACGGCGCTTCGTTCAACGACCGTTAAGTCCCGAAGGGAATTAAAAGGGAGGCGTTCGACGTTTAGGGTCCGGAGAGTTCCGGAGTAGCCACGGAACGTTGTGTCCCCAAAGGGGATAGTACGGCGGAGCCTCGGAACGTTGTGTCCCCAAAAGGGATAGTACGGCGGAGCCTCGGAGCGTTGTGTCCCCAAAGGGATAGTACGGCGGGGCGTAGTTTCAGAGACTATACCCTTTAAGTTTCCCCAAAAAAGTAGAAATAATCTGCCAAAATTTCCGTATAACACCTAAAGTATGTACTTTTGTCAGTCTATTAATCGGTAGTATGAATATAGAAGAGATACAGAGGATGAAACAGAGGTTCCGCATAATCGGAAACTCACCGGAGATGAACCGGGCCATAGACGTAGCCATGCAGGTAGCGCCTACCGACCTGACCGTTCTGATAACAGGTGAGAGCGGAGCCGGAAAGGACGTTTTTCCCAGAATAATACACGAGAACAGCCTGCGCAAAAACAAAAAGTTCCTGGCCGTGAACTGTGGTGCAATTCCCGAAGGAACCATAGATTCAGAGTTGTTCGGACATATAAAAGGCGCATTCACCAATGCCATAAACGACCGTAACGGTTATTTTGCCGAAGCCAACGGCGGAACCATATTCCTTGATGAGGTAGCCGAACTCCCGCTTGCCACCCAGGCCCGCCTGTTGAGGGTGCTGGAATCGGGCGAGTATATCCGCGTGGGCTCCAGCACCGTCGAAAAGACCGATGTCCGCATAGTTGCCGCCACCAACGTAGACCTGCTTAAAGCCATAGAGCAGGGACGTTTCCGTGAAGACCTGTTCTATCGCTTAAGTACAATACCCATAAAGGTTCCGCCATTGCGCGAGCGCGGTGCCGATGTACAGCTGCTGTTCCGTAAGTTCGCTGCAGATTGCGCCGAGAAGTACCATATGCCGGCCGTGCAGTTGTCGGAGGATGCCAAGCAGATGCTCATGACATATCATTGGCCCGGTAATGTGCGTCAGCTCAAGAATATCACTGAGCAGATTTCGATAATGGCTACTCAGAGAGTAATCACCGCCGAGATGCTCCAGGAGTATCTGCCTGACCGCCGAACATCTACACTCCCTATGCTTGCAGGAAGCCAGCATAAGGAAAACTCATTTGAGAATGAGCGTGAGATTCTGTATAAGGTCCTCTTCGACCTGCGTCGTGACATCACAGACCTTAAGGCTCAGGTAAACAGCATGTCGCAAAACCACAAACCGGTAGAACAGCCGGTGTCAATATTCACACAGGATGAAGGTACTACCGTAAATATCCTGTCAGGGTCCCGAAAGGCAGCCCAGGTTGATGATGACATCCAGGATACCGAGGTCTATGAAGAGGGAACCCTGTCGCTGGATGAGGTGGAGAAGGATCTGATAAAGCGCGCGTTGGCCAAACATGGAGGCAAACGCCGTGGTGCGGCAGCCGATCTGAATATCTCAGAACGCACATTGTACCGTAAAATCAAGGAGTACAACCTGGAATGAACCGATCAAAACTGAAAACCGTCCTGTTTATCCTGGCATCACTCATACTGATGTCGGGGTGTTCCGTATCATACAAGTTGAATGGAGCCTCCATTGATTACAATACCATCAAGACAATAACGATAGAGACCATAACAAACCGTGCTGCCTATCAGTGGGCTCCCATGGCTCCCATGTTCAATACGTCTATCAGTGATATTTATAACCGTCAGACAAAACTGCGTCAGGTTAAACGCGACGGAGACCTTGTGCTGTCGGGTGAGATAACCTCTTACGACCAGACCAACAAGTCTGTGGCTGCCGACGGATATTCGTCAATGGTGCAACTCAAAATGACAGTGAAGATCAAATTCACCAACAATAAGCGCCATGAAGACGATTTTGACCGTTCTTTCAGTGCCAGCAGGGAATATGACTCCTCACAGCAGCTTTCGGCAGTACAGGAAGAGCTGGTTCAGCAGATGATAGATGATATCGTAGACCAGGTGTTCAACGCAACTGTAGCCAACTGGTGATGGAGCAGAAAAAAGATGAACGCATGATGTCTCTCCTGGATTCGTTCCTTGAGGGGCATGATGGTCAGTTGTCCGCTATGGGTGAGCTGGGGGCGGTTCCGGTTGATTATGTGGAGTCTTATCTTAAGACAGCTCCTGTGACGGAGACTGCTGCAGACAGTGCCATACGCTCCAAAACAGAATTACTCCTTGATGCATTCCTGTCATCGGAGTATAAAAGACCGTCGTTTGATTTATCGGCCGGATCAACCTTTGCTGACGAAACGGAAAGCGTTGATGATGAGCCCAAAGAACTTGAAGATGCGTATTATACGCAAACTCTTGCCCGAATCTATCTGAAACAGCGCAGGTATGATAAGGCATTGGAAATTATTAAGTCTCTTTATTTGAATTTTCCGAATAAAAGCATTTACTTTGCGGACCAAATCCGATATTTGGAGAAATTAGTCAGGATAAACAAAAAAACTAAATAGAAAATGTTTAAGGTTTTACTCATCATTATCGTGATTCTGGCAGTTTTCCTCTGCTTTGTAGTCACAATCCAGAACCCAAAAGGCGGCGGTCTGGCAGCCGGTTTTGCTTCATCAAATCAGATTATGGGTGTCCGCAAGACCACTGATATTCTTGAAAAGACGACATGGACTCTTATGGCAAGCATTGCCGTTTTGAGCATTATTACAGCTTACGTGGCAAAACCCAAGGCCGTATACAACGGTTCGGTACTGCAGGATGAGGCTATTGAGACCCAGAGGGTTAATCCTGAGTCATCGACAACCACATTTGAAACTCCGATAGAAATTCAGGATCTTCCTGAAGAATAAAACCCACATTAGGTATATTTCGGGAGACAACCTGAACGGATTGTCTCCCGTTTTCATAGATATGGATATGAAGACATACGCTTTCCCCGGAATCATTGAGGACGATATACTTCAGATTGGAGCAGGTCAGATCCCATATATGCGCACAGCCTGGTTTTCGGGTGTGATGAAAGAGAACGAAAGTATGTTGCTTGATGCCATAGGATGTCAGGGCGGCAGGGTCATGTTCTTTACATCTTCAGGTACGGCTGCTATGGAATCGGTTGTCCAGAATTATGTGGCTGCCAAAGGATCGGCTTTTATCATTGACGGCGGAACTTTCGGTCACAGGTGGGTACAGCTCTGCGAGTATCATGGCATAGAACATGAGTCTATGCAGATTCCTTTTGCTCAGGATATAGATTACAGTGATCTTGAGGAGCGTATGCGGAACTACCGTCCGGCAGTATTCCTTTGCCAGCATCATGAGACTTCGTCCGGCCAACTGTTTGACCTGAAGCGAATATCGGCAATCTGCCGCAAGACAGGTACAAGTCTGGTTGTCGATGTGATCAGTTCGTTCCTTGCCGAGCAACTGGATATGAACGCATTGGGAATTGACGTGGCTGTTACCAGTACCCAGAAAGGCCTGAATCTGCCTCCAGGGGCTGCGCTTGTGTTCCTTTCGGAGAATGCCCTAAAGGTTGATTTCCGTCACAACAACTATTATCTGGATTTCCAGGACAATCTCAAGAACCTGGAGCGGGGCCAGACTCCTTTCAGCCCGGCTACAACCATCTTCATGCAGATTAATGAACGTATGCGGCGCAATCTGGCAAGAGGCATTGACGATGTTATTGACACTACACGTCAGAAGGCACTCTATTTCCGTGAACTATGTGCCAGATACGGATGGGAAGTCCCTGCCAGCAATCCTGCAAATGCAATAACGGGGTTCTTTGTCCACAGGAATTCAGCGCTCCTGTGCAGTGAGTTGCAGAAACACGGCATCTTTATAATGCCATGCGGTAAACCCGATTTCTTCAGGGTTTCCCATATGGGCGCCGATACCTGTCAGGATCTGGATGAGTTGGCGTCATTGATAAGTGAAATTGAAAACAGAGCCTGATGAGAATAGCCCTTTTCTGTGAGAACCGATATGCAATCGATATCCTGCAACCTCTTTTTGAAGAGGCAGAACGGCAGAACTGTCATGAGGTGCTGTGGTATATCCATACTCCGAAAATCAAGAATTTCAGGTTAGACGAAAGTGCCCGCTGGACATCGTCAATACAGGAATTGTATGACTTCAGTCCCGAGGCGGTGTTCGTCCCCGGAAACATAGTCCCATACTATCTGCCGGGAGTAAAGATTCAGGTGTTCCACGGTTATGCCGCCGAGAAGAAGGATCATTGGATAATACGCCGTTATTTTGATACTTATTTCACGCAGGGACCGTATTTTACATCGCATTTTGAGGCCTCTGCCCGTAAATACGGAGACTTTGAGGTCCGTGAGACGGGGTGGACCAAACAGGACTGGATATACAGGCATCTCCATGACTATGATGATGAGAAGCAGCGCCTTCTGTCCAGATACGGCAAGAGTAGCGTGGTTCTTTATGCTCCTACCTTCTCCCCGAAACTGACATCGCTCCCGTTTATTAAGCCAGCCCTGGAACAACTTTGCGCATCAAGGGACATACTTCTTATCCTTAAGTTCCATCCCCTTACGGCAAGTGTATGGACCGATGAATACCGTGAATGGGCAAAAGACCGTAAGGATGCGGTTTACATAGAATCATCGGAGAATGTAACCAGATATCAGATGATGAGCGACCTTATGATAAGCGATACGTCATCATCGGTCTATGAGTTTCTGCTGCTGGACAGGCCGGTGGTAACTTTCCGCACTATAGCCAAGGATATCTATTGGGAGAATATTGATGATCCGGACCAGTTGACAGACGCATTTGACAGAGCACTTAATGATCCGGATGCTGCGGCAAAACGTCGCTGGATAGTGGATAATTATGATCCGCATATGGACGGAATGTGCTGCCAGCGTATGATTGCCCAGGCTCAGGATTACATTGACCGGCATGGCGTGCCTTCCAAGCGTCGGCTAAATCTGTGGCGAAAATATACAAGTATAAAGACATTCGGAAAGATCAAAAGAGACTGATGACATCGTATCAACCATATAATTATGATTTAAGGGAGTTTCAGCTGAGGAGTGTATGTTTGCTGGATGCGATTGACAAGGTTTGCAAGGAACACCACATTACCTATTATGTGATTGCCGGAACACTTCTGGGAGCTGTACGCCATAAAGGCTTTATCCCATGGGATGATGACCTGGACATAGCACTGATGCGCAGGGATTATGACCTGCTCATTGAACATGCATCCGAGTGGCTTCCTGAGCCTTTTTCTATAGTTGCTTACAATAATGACCCTGATTATCCCAAGTATTTTGCAAAACTTGAGGATAAAAGCACTACTTTAGTGGAGCGTTTCTATCTGGGATACGTAGGGGGAATATATATGGATATCTTCCCGTTGGATTCAGTACCTGACAACAAGTTGCTCAGGGCATGGCATTACTACCGTTTCAACCTGAAGAGACGTATGCTCTATCTGGTATACAGGGATCCGTATAAGCACGGCAAGGGGTTAGGCTCACTGATGCTGCGTCTTATTCAGAAACTTGTGTCCAAAGAGAAACTGCACAGAAGGGCACAGAGGGTCCTTACAGAATTTGAAGGAAAGAATAACTGCAATTATGTGATGACCCATGATGACGGATTCAAGGCATATCACAAGTCAGTTTTCGGGAAACCGGTCTCCTGTGAATTCGAGGGTCATACATTCTGTGCACCCGAGCATCCTGAAGGATTCCTGTCGGTCCTTTATGGAGATGATTACATGACTCCTCCTCCGGAAGGAAAAAGGAACTCGCATTTCCATGACTATTGTGATCTGAAGAACGGATATGAGGGAGTTGATATCAATGAGCTGAAGGCTCATTATGAGGGAATTGACAGTTTGAAAAGAAAAGAAGAACGGTTATGAAAAGAGTATTTACATCGGGAAGCTTTGACCTGTTTCATATAGGCCATCTCAATATTCTGGAGAAATCGGCCGCATTGGGCGATGAACTCATAGTCGGTGTCAGTACCGATGAACTTATAGAGGAATACAAGGGAATGAAACCTATCATCCCCTATGAGCAGCGTGCCCGTATAGTGGCCTCTATCAAGTGCGTGACCAAGGTCGTCAAGCAGACCAAACTGACCGAGATTGCCCAGCTTCAGCGTGAGAATATTGATATCGTAACCATCGGTGATGACTGGAAAGGCAAGTATCTTGAAGGGCTGGAGTGGATGAAAAACCAGCCGGGCAAGGAGGTTGTATATTTTCCTTATACCCCGGGCGTGAGCACGACCAAAATCAAAAGTGATATCATCAAAAGCGCGAGCGATATCATTGCTGCCGCTCTATCACGTGAGGAATATATTGACAAGAACTGGAAAGAGGACGAACGTAAATAGCGTTTTACCAAACCATCGATGAAGCACCCAGTATGGCGGCATCGGATTCCTTGAGCGATGAATACAGAATCTGTATCTTGTCTTTCCAGATCTGCATCAGGTTGTCATTCATTGCCCGTACCATCTCGTCATGGAAAAACACACGCGACTTGGTCAGTCCTCCGAACAACACTATTGCCTGAGGTGAACTGAACTTTACGAAATCACCTAATGCGTGGCCCAGAATCCGGCCGGTGTATAAGAATATCTCCTTGGCCAACTCATCGCCCTGCACCGCAGCGTCATATATATCCTTGGACGATATTGATTCCGGATCAATCCTGCGCAGCAGGCTCTCCCTGCTGTCTTTCTGCAGGAACTCACGCGCGGTACGCGCCACACCCATCGCACTTGCATAGGTCTCCAGACAGCCCTTAAGTCCGCAGTTGCATTGGCGTCCGTCCCGGACTACGCACACGTGACCCAGCTCTCCGGCAAATCCGTCATGACCGTATACCAACCGGCCGTGGGATATTATTCCGCTGCCTACGCCTGTCCCAAGGGTTATCATGATGAAATCGTCTATTCCGCGTGCCACTCCGTATGTGTGCTCTCCGCGTGCTGCAGCGTTGGCATCGTTGGTAATCCTTACATGCAGGCCGGTGGCCTCCTCGAGCCTGGCGGCCAGGTAGACTACTCCGGGCTTGCCTTCAGCATCGCGTGCCCACCTCAGGTTCGGGGCATAGCGTATAGTTCCGTCAATACGGTTTGCATTGGGCGCGCCAATGCCTATTCCGACCGTAATCCCTTGAGCTGCGGTCTTTCTGGTCAGGTCCTTGACGGTGTCGGCCAGAAGTGCCAGGTATTCATCAAAGTTGTCAATAAGTGACGTGACCACACTCTGGCAGAGTATGGTCCCGTCTTGCGTCACGACCCCGCATTTGGAGGATTGGCCGCCTATGTCTATTCCTATGGCCAGCTTTTGCATTGCTGATTAATTATAATTCGGCTTTGATTCTGGTCCACTTGGCCAGGATGTCGCGGTAGTATTTCTCCAGCTTGTTCCAGTCATAGAAATAGGGATACTCTACTCCCTTTGAGTCCTTATAGCACTCAATAGGCAGTTTAGCCTCTTTCTCGTCAACCAGGGCCCTTACCAGTATGGCTCCCTTCTTGTTCTTGAAGAAAACCAGCTGCAGGTTGCTGCCCATGTGTACTATATCGTAGTTGACCCACTTGTTGGCCAGGTCCTCAATGTCCTTGGGAGCGTAAGCGCAGTCGTTAACCTCCATCAGACAGAGTAGGGGATAGAGGGCTGTGTCATGTCCGTAACGCAGGTTTGCGCTGGGAGAGCCGTTCTTGATAGCTTCATCGGCCTTGTCCAGGAAATCCTGAAGCAGTGTGGCGTGACCGTAAGGTACGATATTCCTGGTCAGGTCATTATATCCTGATACCGAATACCAGTACAGGTTGTTCTGAAGCCAGCAGTCATACCACTCGTCAAAGGTGAATACGTCATCCAGGTCAAATCCCAGATATGTGTGGCTGCCCATATTGGCGGCTATGTCATAAATCTTGGTGTATAAGTCGTTTGAACGGTCTGTAGTAGAAACATTGACCGATGTGGTCTCCTGTCCGCCTCCGGCAAGGCCGGCACGTGAACTTGAAGACTGTCTTACATATCTGGTGATGAATGTGGTGTCTGTAAACAGTGCGCACATCAGACGCTCGGGATTGTTGTGCCTGGCATTGAATTCATTCACTGCGGCATTCCTTTCACGGCTGTTCTTGGCGCTGTTGATTGCCCTGTCCTCGGAGTTCATGTAGCCGCGGTCAAAATCGCTGCAGTTGTAATCGATGCTTGAAAACTCCATCATGGCGGCGGTCATGCTGGCCATCACACGATGTGATGTGGTGGAACGTGCTACGATTGTGGTCTTCTTGTTGAATATCTCCGGATAGTTGCGTACCATGCGGCGGGCTATTCCGCGGTGCTGGGCCTGGCCTACCGGGGTAAGGTCGCCCAGATGGCCGTCAGCATCCTTGGCCATTATGTCAAGACGTCTCAGCACGTCCTTTCCGAAATCGGTCAGTACGCCTTTGTCATCAGCTTGCTGAAGTATGGTCAGAGGGTCGTTGTACTGCGGGGTGTTGAGCAGATAACGTGAACCGTGACGGTCGTAGTGACTCATGTAGAACGGCTTGAACCCCTTGGGGGCTTTTGAATAGGTTACGCCCGGATCAACATATTGAAGCATACTTCCTCTGAACTTGTAGAGGTTGTCCTTGTTGATGTCTTCTTTCTTTGTGATTTCTGCACATAGTGTCAGCGGAAGCAGCAATGCCAGGCTGATGATAATTGATTTTTTCATATGTTTAGGTCAGTATGTTTTTATTGTTGCAAATGTAAGCAAAATAGCCTAAATTTGCAAACTATCGTCATTGTAGTTATGACGGTCGCTTTTTTTGAATTACAATCAAATTATTATAACAATGAACAGTAAAGAATTGATGAACAAGGCAGCCGACAATATCCGTATCCTGGCTGCATCAATGGTCGAGAAGGCCAAGTCCGGTCACCCCGGCGGTGCTATGGGTGGCGCTGATTTCATAAACGTGCTTTTCAGCGAGTTCCTGGAGTATGATCCCCGTAACATGAAGTTTGAGGGCAGAGACCGTTTCTTCCTGGATCCCGGCCACATGGCTCCCATGCTTTACTCACAGCTGGCTCTCACCGGCAAGTTCTCAATGGAGGAGCTGGCCACACTGCGTCAGTGGGGCTCTCCCGTAACCGGTCACCCCGAACTTGATGTTGCACGCGGTATCGAGAATACATCCGGTCCTCTTGGTCAGGGTCACGTATTTGCAGTAGGTGCCGCCATCGCCGAGAAGCATCTGGCAGCCGTACTGGGTGAGGAGGTAATGAACCACAAGATCTACGCCTACATCTCCGACGGTGGTATCCAGGAGGAGATTTCACAGGGTGCTGGCCGTATTGCCGGTACACTGGGTCTTGACAACCTCATCATGTTCTATGATTCAAACGATATCCAGCTCTCAACCGAGTGCAAGG
>CADCLI010000072.1:0-5521 GCA_902802285.1 uncultured Bacteroidales bacterium | reverse complement strand
TGCATCATGGGTAAGGGTGCCCTTAAGGCCGATGGTACCAGCTACGAGCGCAACTGCAAGACTCACGGTGCTCCTCTGGGCGGTGATCCCGAGAATCCTTTCCAGATATTCCCAGAGGTCAAGAAGCTCTATGCTGACCGCGCCAAGCAGCTCCGTAAGATCATGGATGCCAAGTATGCCCGCAAGGCTGCATGGGAGAAGGCTAACCCCGAGAAGGCTGCCCTCCTCAAGGAGTGGTTCAGCGGCAAGGCTCCCAAGGTTGACTGGAGCAAGGTTGAGCAGAAGCCCGATGACGCTACACGTTCAGCATCGGCCGCTGTTCTGAGTCAGCTGGCTCAGCAGGTTCCCAACATGATCTGCGCAAGTGCTGACCTTAGCAACTCCGATAAGACCGACGGATTCCTCAAGTTTACCCACAACATGGTTAAGGGTGATTTCAGCGGTGCATTCTTCCAGGCTGGCGTAGCCGAGCTCACCATGGCTTGCTGCTGCATCGGTATGGCTCTGCACGGTGGTGTCATCCCCGCTTGCGGTACCTTCTTTGTATTCTCAGACTACATGAAACCCGCCGTACGTATGGCTGCCCTGATGGAGCTCCCCGTCAAGTTCATCTGGACTCACGATGCATTCCGTGTAGGTGAGGACGGTCCTACACACGAGCCCGTTGAGCAGGAGGCACAGATCCGTCTCATGGAGAAGCTCAAGACCCACAAGGGCAAGAACTCAATGCTGGTTCTGCGTCCCGCCGACAGCGACGAGACCACTCAGGCATGGAAGCTGGCTATGGAGAATACCACATCACCCACAGGCCTTATCCTGAGCCGTCAGAACATCAAGACCCTGCCAGCAGGTAATGACTACAGTCAGGCTGCCAAGGGTGCTTATGTAGTAGCCGGTTCGGACGCAGACTTTGACGTAATCCTTCTGGCTTCAGGATCGGAGGTATCAACTCTGGTTGCCGGTGCCGAGCTTCTGCGCAAGGACGGTATCAAGTGCCGCATCGTAAGTGTTCCTTCCGAGGGTCTGTTCCGCAGCCAGTCCAAGGCTTACCAGCGCTCAATCCTGCCCGGTAACAAGAAGAAATTCGGTCTCACTGCAGGTCTGCCTGTAACCCTGGAGGGTCTGGTAGGTGCCGGCGGTAAGGTTTGGGGTCTGAGCTCATTCGGTTTCTCAGCTCCCTATAAGGTGCTCGATGAGAAGCTGGGCTTCACCGCCGAGAACGTTTATGCTCAGGTTAAGTCACTTTTGAAATAATTTCAAAAAGGAACGTTGGCGTTGGCCTTGGCTTTGGCTACCATGCGGTGCGTAGCGAAGCCAACGCCAATGCCAAAGCCAAAGTAATATGATTGGAATAGCAAGTGATCACGCTGCTTTTGAACTTAAGCAGTTTGTCAAGCAGTATCTGGAGGAGAAGGGGCTGGAGTACAAGGACTACGGAACCTTCACCCCCGATAGCTGTAACTACGCCGACTACGGCCACGCACTGGCCCGCGGCATAGAGCAGGGTGAGGTAGAGAAGGGCATAGCCATGTGTGGCAGCGGAGAGGGTATCTCCATGACCCTGAACAAGCATCAGGGCATCCGCGCCGGACTGTGCTGGATCCCCGAGATTGCCCATCTTATCCGTCAGCACAACGATGCCAACGTTCTGGTAATGCCCGGCCGTTTCATCGACAACGACATGGCCCGCAAGATCATGGACGAGTACCTGAACACCCCCTTCGAGGGCGGTCGCCATCAGGCTCGCGTTGACAGCATCCCGGTTAAGTAAATTGACAATTGAAAATTGAGAATTGAAAATTGTAAAAAGGGTTCGGAGAAATTCCGAACCCTTTTTTATTGTTGTGGGCTTAACGCAGGTTCTGCGTATTAATTTTCAATTCTCAATTTTCAATTCTCAATTAAATTTGAAATCCAGCAGGGTGCAGATGGATTTCTCCTTTGTGTCCGATGAGAACGTAAAATAGATTGCGTGCTTGCCGGTCAGTTCACCTATTGCGGGCAGTTTTACGGCAATTTCAGTTGGCTGCTGAGGCATATCGGCCTTGATTTGAATCTTGCCCAATTCTTGGCCCTTCTGCGATGCCCAGGGGCGGTCTGCCATTATGGTGATTGTGCCGTCCACGCCTTCGGGAATAAGATTAAGCAGCAGCTTAACGTTCTTGCGGCCGCTGGTAGCGTCAAAGTTGAAATACTTGTAGCCCACTATGGATCCGTCGGTGTTGTTAACCACGGGGTTGGTGTTGTTCTCCAGAGCAAACGGCTTGTCAAACCTGCTGTCAGTGCCGTAGGCCGATGCCACGTATGACCCGAAGAAAGTGTTGTTGGGCCACTCATGAATGGCTGTCTTGGGGCCGGTGTACCAGCATGCCAGACCTGCCGAGTGACGCTCCAGCGGGTCAAGGCCGTTCAGTGAGAAGCCTTCGGAATTATACTCGCCTTCCGATATCTCCACCTTGCCGCCGGGACCCGGGGTAACCTTAACGGTGATGGGTGCAACCATTGCCTGACGCGCATACTCATCGGTTCCGGTCTGGCGGTGATAGAATACGTACCACTGTCCGTTTATCTGGCATATTCCGCCGTGGGTATTTCCATCCACGGTGCCTGATGCTATTGGCTCACCCTTTTCATTCACCTCACGTCCGCGTCCGTCAATGACTGTGCCTCCGTAAGTCCATGGACCCAGCGGATTGTCGCTGTATGCGTATGCCAGCGTATAGTTGGATGACGGCAGGCCGAACTCTCCCTCCAGTGTGAACCTGCTGTATATGAATATGTACTTATCCTGAATCTTGCGGATGGACGATGCCTCAAAGAACTTGAACACCCCGTCCATGTACCGGCCGGGCACCATATCCTCCACGATCTGTGTTCCGGGCTTTACGGTAGCCATTGTGGCGGGATCAAGCTCGGCTGCATACGAGCGCTCAAATCCCCAGTAGCCATAAACGCGGCCGTCATCATCCACAAAGACTGCGGGGTCAAATGCCAGCACGCCGTCGGCACGGTTGGGGTTATCCTTGCTCCAGTTGCAGACCGTGAAAGGCCCGTCGGGGCGCGAACTCTTGGCTATAAGGCCATTGCGTCCGCCTTCCTGGTCGTTGGGGTAGAGGTAGTATGTCTTGGTGCCGTCGGGGGCGGTAACCAAAGTTACATCGGGGGCAAAAAGCACATCGGCCAGTCCGCGGCGGCTGATGGGCTGTCCGTCACGGTTCTTATCGACTTTGAGTATCTCGCCGTCATAACGCCAGTGGTGCAGGTCCTCTACGGGAGCCGACCACACCACAAGCTCGCGGCCGCAGTAATCGGTAATGCGGCTGTCATGTGATCCGTAAACATAGACTCGCTGCTTTCCGGGATTGTCCGGATCCTCAAAAACATAAGGCTCACCGTCGGGGATATGCTCCCACAAGGGCATGAATGGATTTCCTACTGTCATAAGCTCTTTGTCCTGACTGCCGGCCTGACCCGTGCATGAAACCACCATGGCGGCACAGCAGGCAACTGTCATGCACATCCATGCTTTGTATTGTCTCTTCATTTGGTAATGGTTGTCTTGTTTGAGGCATAAAGATAGACAAAAAAACGCTACCTTTACAGCCTATGAATAAAACTATTGCGTTGCTGTTTATCGGGTTGCTGCTGGGCCTTACCATATACGTAGGCTGGCGGCTGTGGCGAATCACCCCGGGTATGTGGGCAGTAAAGGCCGGAGTGCTGCTGGTGTTTCTGGTCTGGATGGCGCTGTTCTTTGTCAGTTTTGTCCGCATAGAGAGGCTGCCGATAGGATTGGCCCAGACAGTATATAATGTGGGCAACCCCTGGCTCATTTTCTTTCTGTATCTGCTGCTGGCGTTCCTGTTTGCACGGATTGCGCAATGGTGCCGCCTGCTCCCGCCTGATTTCCTTAAGGATAGCCCTGAGGGGTTCTGCACTATAATCGGCAGTGTGGCCCTGCTCATGGTCATAGGCGGGCTGCACTATCACCATAAGTATCGCGAGGAACTTACCATCCACACAGAAAAACCACTGGAAAAGCCTCTCAAGGTGGTTCTGATAAGCGATCTGCACCTGGGTTATCATAACCGCCGTGCCGAGCTGGCCCGATGGGTGGATATGATCAATGCCGAGAATCCGGACCTTATCCTGACCGCCGGTGATGTGGTGGACCGTAGCATCCGTCCTGTCGTAGAGGGTAATTATGCGCAGGAGTTCCACAGGTTCAAGGCGCCTGTCTGGACCGTGCTTGGCAATCATGACTACTACAGTAACGAGCCTCTGGTGGAGCGGTTCTTCAAGGAAGCGGGTATCCGTTTGCTACGCGATGAATCGGCTCAGTTTGGCAGCCTTACCGTGATAGGCCGTGATGACCGCACCAATCCGCACCGCAAACCGCTCAGCACACTTACAGACAGCATCAGCGGATTCTCCATACTGCTGGACCATCAGCCCTACCATCTGGAGGAGGCCGAGCAGGCCGGCATAGACTTCCAGTTCAGCGGTCACACCCACCGCGGCCAGGTATGGCCCATCTCATGGGTGACCGATGCCATGTACGAGAAATCCTGGGGCCACCACCAGCGCGGCGCCACCCGCTACTACATCACCTCCGGCATAGGCATCTGGGGCGCCCGCATCCGCATAGGCACCCGCTCCGAATACCTTGTGTTGACTATTACAAATTGAGATAATAAGCTGTATCTTTGCTATAATTATGGTAAAGGATTTTCTTATTACGCTCTGGGGCGTGGTGTGTGAGATGGCGCCTTACCTGCTGCTTGGATTCCTGGTGGCTGGTGTACTGCATGTCTTCGTACCGTCCCGTTTTTATCGCAACTATCTGAACGGCAAAGGCTTCAGGCCGGTTCTTATTGCCGCATTATTAGGAGTGCCTCTCCCATTGTGTTCCTGCGGGGTAATACCCACAGCGGTGGGTCTCAGGAGAGAAGGTGCATCACGGGGTGCAGTGGCGGCATTTCTTATTGCCACCCCGCAGACTGGCATAGACTCTATACTGGCCACATTCTCACTTATGGGGTTGGGGTTCGCCATTGTACGCCCCGCCGCAGCCCTTGTGACCGGTATCTGCGGCGGCCTGCTGGTAAACCGTCTGCTCCGCCGGGAACCAGAAACCACAGGTGCAGCGGTGGCTGACTATGTGGATGATACCTCCGGTAACCGTCTTGTCCGGGTGTTCCGATACTCATTTGTAAGTATGATTCAGGATATAGGTCCCAGGCTGCTTCTTGGACTGCTCATTGCCGCGCTTATACAGATGGCTGTTCCCGATGAGTTCTTCCTAAGGTTTGGCAGCAATACTATTCTGCAGATGCTGGTGATGCTTGTCATAGCAGTACCCATGTACGTTTGCTCTACCGGCAGCATCCCGATAGCCGCGGCATTGCTTGCCAAGGGGCTCTCACCAGGCGCAGCGCTTGTACTGCTTATGGCCGGGCCTGCCGTTAATCTGGGCAGCATCCTGGTCATTCACAAGACCATGGGCCGCAGGTTCATGCTC
>CADCLI010000071.1 GCA_902802285.1 uncultured Bacteroidales bacterium | reverse complement strand
GGGCTCACTTCCCTACATCGATGCAGAGCGTATAGCCATCTGGGGCTGGAGCTACGGCGGCTACAACACGCTGATGTCCATGAGTGAGGGTACTCCGGTATTCAAATGCGGCGTTGCGGTAGCCCCTGTTACCGATTGGCGCTACTATGACGCTCCCTATACCGAGCGTTTCATGCAGGAGCCCAAGCAGAATGCCGACGGCTACCATGATGCATCGGCTATTGACCGCATCAACAAGCTGCACGGCCGCCTGCTCATAGTTCACGGCCTTGACGATGACAACGTGTTCTTCAGCAACACTGCCTCATACATCGAGGCTCTGATTAACGCAGGAGTGGATTTTGATATGCAGGTCTATCCCGGCAAGGAGCACAGCATAACCGGCTTCTCCCACCGCAAGCACCTCTTTACCCGCATTCTGCGCTTCTTTGACGACAATCTCAAATAAGCGCTCCGCTCCGCCAAAGTGTCCCACATCGAACCCCGCCACAGCCCTTGTAGCGGGGTTCGTTGTGTTACATCCCCTCATCCAGAGCCCGTGTCCCACACTCACCAGCCTCCCACCCTCCTCCTGGGCCGATGAGTGTGGGACACCTTGGCGAGATTCTATAGGAGAACTTTTGGGGGTATCAGTATCTGAAACTACGCGCTTCGCGCTATCCCTCCCATCCCTAATAAAACGCTCTGAAAGGCATGAGTAAACTCCTACCTTCCAGAGCATTTTCTTAGGCACGGGCCCCTCCCGTTCACAAGCCCACGGGCGGCCATGGTTTCTGATACCGATACCCCCAAAAGTTCTGCTCACCTAGGAAGCTATCAGCCAAAGGCGGCACTCTATAATTATTTGTAGATTAGGAAGATACAGGGTATCTTTTCAAGTTGGGGAAGGTGGCCGCTCCACTCCTTCACCGTGCGTGTTTTGATGTATTCGTCCTTGGTGGTTAGGCCGGCTGCAATGCACAGGTGGGTCTGAGGACGGCAGGCTTTCAGGATGTCGGCCATCATCTTGGCGTTGCGGTACGGGGTTTCGATAAAGAGCTGTGTCTGATTCTCGGTGTAGGCTCGCTGTTCCAGTTTTTTCAACACCTTTATTCTTTCTTCGGGCTCTATGGGCAGGTAGCCGTTGAAGGCAAAGCTCTGGCCGTTGAATCCGGATCCCATTACTGCAAGGATTATGCTTGAGGGACCTACCAGGGGGATTACCTGCAGGCCTTTGCGCTGGGCTATTGCTACGACATCGGCCCCCGGATCGGCTACGGCGGGACAGCCGGCCTCGGATATTACTCCCATGGGACTACCCTCCTCCAGCGGTTTTAACATACTTGACACATCCTCAGGGTTAGTGTGCTTGTTCAATGTGTAGAATGTGAGTTGGTCAATGTCGATGCTGCGGTCCACAAGTTTGAGGAAACGGCGGGCGGTGCGCACATCCTCCACTATGAAATGGCGTATGCCCATTATGATTTCGTGATTGTACGGGGGCAGCACCTGCTCAACCGGAGTATCACCCAATAGGTTCGGAATAAGATATAAAGCGGGAATCATGGCACGAAGGTAGTGCATTTTACACTAACTTTGCAGTGATAAAAGCAATAAAGTGGAGAGAGGTGATTTTACCATAAGAATTGAGAACGGTCTGGCATGCGATGCACGTTACAGAATGGCCGCACCAATCAATCTGTGCATCCGTGACGGCTGGCAAACAGCCATAGTAGGCCCCAACGGAGCCGGTAAGACATTGCTGGTCAACACCTTATTGCGCCAGTATCCACTTTTGGACCACTGTGAGGTTGAGTACGGCAACGGCATTTGCGGGGCCGATATCCGCAACATCACTTTCCGCGACAGCTACGGCAGCGCCGACAGCACCTATTTCTACCAGCAGCGCTGGAATATGACCGAGATGGGCGAATCACCCATAGTACGCGACGCATTCCCTGAAATTAAGGATCCTGTCTGGAAAGAGCGTCTTTTCACTCTGTTTGACCTCCCGTTTATATGGGAAAAGCAGCTCGTGACACTCTCCAGCGGCGAGATGCGCAAGTATCAGCTGGCCCGTTCGCTGGCCGTACGCCCCCGCATGGTCATCATTGACAGCCCGTTCATCGGCCTTGATGTACAGACACGCGATATGCTGTGCCGCCTGCTGGAAAACCTTGTTACCGAATGGAAGATGCAGATAATCCTTGTGGTATCGCGCCGCGAGGACATCCCGCAGTTCATAACGCATGTAATAGAGGTGCGTGACCGTAAGTGTACCGATGCCATTCCTGTTGCTGAATATATGGCACAGCCGCTTGAACCGCTCCCCCAGCCCGTTCTGGCGCCGGATATGATTGATATGATGCACAACCTACCCGAGAACGGCATGGACTCTGATGAGATAGTACGCTGCAATAAAGTTATACTCCAGTATGAAAGCCGCCGCATCCTGAATGAGCTGGACTGGACTGTGCGCAAAGGTGAGCATTGGGCGCTCCTGGGCCCCAACGGAAGCGGTAAATCGGCCCTTCTTAGCATGGTCTATGCTGATAACCCCCAATCCTACGCCTGCGATATTGCTCTGTTTGGCCGTCCTCGCGGTACTGGCGAGAGCATCTGGGAAATCAAGAAACATATCGGGTATGTATCGCCCGAGATGCACCGCTCCTACTGCCGCCGCTACCCCGCCATCGACATAGTGGCATCGGGCCTGCACGACACCATCGGTTTGTATAAAAAAATTACCGCCGATGAACGTGACCGCTGCCGCATCTGGATGAACATTTTCCAGATATCGGATCTGGAGGAGCGTGACTTCCTGGAACTCTCAAGCGGAGAGCAGCGCATGATCCTGCTGGCCCGCGCGTTCGTAAAGAACCCTTCCCTACTCATCCTTGACGAACCCCTTCACGGACTGGACCGCCAGCGCCGCACCCTGGTAATGGAAATAATAAAGGCCTTCTGCCTCAATCCGCAAAAGACCCTCATCATAGTAACCCATTACCCCGAGGAACTCCCCTCCACCATTGACCACACTCTCACTCTCAAACGCAACTCCAATTAAAAAGATTCTTACATTTTTAGGGAGAACTTTTGGGGGTATCAGTATCTGAAACACCGCAGAACTATCAGTTTGGAGAGACAACACCTCCAGGCTACTCCGAACCCCTCCAGACCCTAAACGGCAAACTTACCCCTTTTAGCCACCTAAAGGTGTCTAACGGGGCGCGGACAAGTGCCGTTCTTAACGGGATCTTCCGTGGGTTCTCCGCTAAACGCCTTCCGGTAATGCTCTCCAAACTGATAGTTCTGCTACTGCAAATGGAAAGATACTGATACCCCAAAAAGTTCTGCGCACCTTGGAAGTTTAGCACTAAAGGATACCTTGCTGTCAATCCAGTTGGAAGAGGTCGTTCACGCTCTTGCCAAAGTAGGCCGAGAGCTTGAGCGCCAACTCGGTAGAAGGGATGAACTTGCCGTTCTCAATGGCGAATATCGTCTGGCGTGACACGCCTATGGCATTTGCCAGATCCTGCTGCGAAATCCGGATGATTGCCCTCTCCACACGTATATTATTCTTCATTGCTACTCTCCTTTAAGTTGTTTGACAACACCTTTCTCAACACCAGTGCATATACTACAGCTGCAAAAGGTAGCCATGAAGCCAATCTCAAAATCAACAATGGAATCGCCCCAATATATAAAATTGACTTCATATTACGCATCAAATATACCTGATACATGTTTTCTGATAAAGAATGAACATACCCGATTATCAGATATATAATCACGAAATATATCAGCGTACGCACCCTTATGTGACGTATAAACTCATCTTCCTGCTTTTCCTTACTCAAACAGATCAGTATTATCGCAATATATGGAAGTAATATAATCAATCTGAATAATGCAGTATTAGCCTCATATACATCCCAGAACGATTTACCTCCATTCCAAAAACCGGCATCTCCACGTTTGTACCATATAACAAATACAAAGACGATCAAAGCCGGTATCAGAATCAAAGAAACTGCAAGAGTATACCAACCGCCTTTTTTGTAACTATAGGGTAATAACAGGGTACCATAACTGTTTCCGCCACCTGTACGTTTCAGTATCTTAAGCAACAGTAGATAGCATAACATCATGATATTTGAGTTACACAGATATCTTATTACCCGATATACCTTTCCAAGTATAGGAGCTTCAATTATTGACCTAAAAACTGTACTCTGATAATTAATGGTAGGGCTGAATACAATATTATGAATAGGACCGTATATCATCTCAACAATGGCTCTTGCAATAAAAAGCACAAATAGCAATATAGTCAGGGCGCGGTAACGTACCGACATGACATACTCATCCTCAAACTCTTCTTTTGACAGGCATGCTATCATCAGAGCCACACTGACAAAAACATGTTCGATTCCCAAAAGATATAAATGTATTGTGGCATCCTTAACTGTCATTCCTGTTTTACTGATAAAGAAGAACAGCACCCAATAAACCACAGCCAGAACACCAGCTGCAAACAAGGCCCATGCCTGCCATTTGTGCGGCAAGAGCGTAAGATGTTTCCTATAATCTCTCATATAACCCAATTATTAATTATCACTCTTCATTACCGCTCTCGATTGTATTCTTAGCCAGCACCCTTCTCAATACTAGAGCATATATAATAGCAGCCAAAGGAACGCACACCAGATACCGTCCTGCCTGGTACAACAATTGGATTGCCTTTACCTCCGATAAATCAAGAGCAAAAATAGTGATGTTACCATAATGTCGGACTATAAAGGACAAAAACACATAACCTATAACAAAATATGCCAGGACGCTCACCCTGATACTGCGTATATACTCGTCTTCATATTTCTCTTTACTCATACACACCAGAAACACCCCTATGCATAGAAGCATAACAACAAACCGACAGACAGCTATATATTTCCACTGTGCATCGGGATTACCGTTACCCCAATCCAGTATCCTGTTCATTACAAAAAGTGATATGGGAATAAGCAATACTGCAATAATCAGCAGATTCCACCCGGCCTTCTTGTATTTGTGAGGAAGCAGGAATGATTTCAATACACCTCCTTTCCCAAGGCGTATCATAACTTTGAGAAGCAGAATATAAATAAACTGTATCAGGTTTATCGACAGGAAATAATTAATGAATCTGCTGATATAGCCCAATACTGTCCATTTGCCTATTTCCCCGCCTTTAAAGTATATATCCGACCAATGGTATTCAAAACGGCCGTTTATCATGAACTGCAGCAAACGTCCATATACCATTTCAGAGAACACATTAGCAATAAAGAATATGATGGCTGCCAATGTCAATACGCGATACCGGACCGATACAATGTATTCGTCCTCCACCTTCTCCTGCGAGAGACAGATTATGATGAGAGTGATACTCAGCAGGAAATCTCCTGACACGTAAATATATATAGGCCACAATTCATTACTGTATTTTTGCTGCAGGAAATAGAACGGCACAAAACAGACTGCCAGAACGGCCAGCATTATGAACCCTATAATCTACCACTTGTGCGGCAAGAGCGTAAGATGTTTCTTATAATCTCTCATAATTGTAAAGTTTAACGCAACAAAAGTAAAGCGTACTTTACAATTATCCAAGCAAAATTTACACTTTAACAAAAATTATGACGCAAAGGGGTCGTTTCACTTTGCGTCATTTTTTCTCATCATTCAAATTTGATGCGGTCACCGAAACGGCGCTTCAGCTGTTTCTTTTGGTCAGCCGATACCTTGCCGTTAATTATCAAATGGTCTATTTCAAGGCTGTCCATCCAATCGGGTATCTCAACCTTATCGGTAAAACGCAGTTCCAGCATATCATAGTGCTTGACTGAACGGAGTTCCTCGGGAACCTTATCTACACGCAGGGTTAGCCAACTTGCCATCTGTTTGATCTTTCTCACATTCTCTTCGGCTTCCGACTCGTCAACAGCCCAACCCAACTGGAATGACACGCAGTCGTTCTCATCGGCTATATATCCTACTATGCCGCCGCTGAGTTCCAAGGGAATAGTTCTTAGCGGTTTTCCGGTTAAGGTATCCACTTCAATGTACTTGACCGGGACCGATGCCATCTGTTTAGGGAATTTATTATAATTATGAGGTACCTTCTTAGGTGTAGGCTTGCCGTCCTTGTCATAAGGCATGAACTTGAGGAACCAGCCGTCAAGTTCAGTGGGAACCTCCATTGAACAGGCCCCTCCACGCAGTCTGTCCGGGGTATCCTTCATTACTATATCCTGCCAGAAAGCCCTATCCGGATTACCCTGGGCCGCCTGTACAAACTGTTTGAGTATGGGTTGGAGGTCCGATGCCCAACTGCCGGCGCCCAGTTCCTGCAAACGTGCGGTCTTATCTGCAATAGCCTGCCAGTCATCTACAGTTCCGGTAAGGGTTATTGACGGAAAGCCGCAACCTGCATACATTATTATGAATTCAAAGAAAGACTTGGTGGTCTCCATCAGCACAATCTCCGATGCCATACGCTCAACAGTTCCGGTGGTTGAGAAATCGGCCGTAATGAGTCTGGCAACATCGTTTTTGGTATTGGCATCAATCTGCTGAGCAAATCCGTCAACGATTGAAGTCCAGTCAAAATCAGGATGATAGAGCGGATATTCAGCCTGTACAATCAGGTCCATCTTTCCTTCAAAATCCACAAACTTGTCACGGAACTTTTCCGGATTGGCATTTACGTCATGTGAGAATGCCTGGCTTATAAGCATCCATATTACATCGGGCGAAAGAGTGATGGGCCGATGATCGGCAAATGCACGAACCATTCCCGTAAAGAAAGGTGTATCATCAAGCATCACCGGTGTGTCCCAAAAACTTGCGGCGATATAACTGTTATCCGTATTATAATAGCTGGAACTGCCTAATCTCTTCAACCTGTCAGCCTGAGACATCCCGTTAAAGTAAGGATCCTTGGGCTTGGGAAGATTCAAATCCACCCTAAAGGTTATGCTGCCCGGCTTCTGTTCCAGGATAAGTGCCTTTTCGGCAGTAGCGGTTGTGGCTGCACAGAACAGCAACATTACCAGCATGTATGCTTTTATTCGTCTCATATACAATCCTTTTATATACATAATACCGTCTTGCCCCGATAGTTAAAAACGACGCAAAGGGGTCGTTTAATAATGCGTCACTTTTCTATTCATTCCTTTAAAACAGGTGGCTGGACTCCGTACATAAGACGGATATCCGGTGTTTCTATACCCAAACCCTGGAAATCCTCCATATTGATAACTGACACTCCGGCTTTTGTAGAGTCTGCCGGTTCCTTGTCTTTTGATTCCTCCACCCCTTTGCTGTCTTCAGCCTTACCCTTTGACACGGCTTTTGATGAAGAACAGGAGCAAATCAAAGACAGCACCAGAAACGATACGCCATAAACTACGCGGTACCACCCGCGTGACATACAAATCCTAATCCTTCTTATTACCATAACTCAAACTACTAGTTTGCCAGCAAAAATAATTTTCATTTTTACAATTGTCAAGGATCAGGCGTTGCAATCCCGTTGCAATCTCGCCAAAGTGTCCCACAATCACCCCGCTTAGAGTACGTTCTGACGCAGATGAGTGTGGGACACGAGCCTCAGAAGCGGGTATGTAACACAATGAGACCCGCTACAGAACTTGTGGCAGGGAGTGTTGTGGGACACTTTGGCGACGGGAAGGCCGATGAGCGGAAGCTGACGGCAAACTACCCGATAAGTGAAGAGTAGGTTTTCTGACGTTTGATGTAGTAGCGCCAGAGCAGGCTGAAGTTTACGCGCTCGGGGATGGTATCGGTCGATGACTCCTCCAGGTTCTCGCGGCGGCTGTCCAGGAACTCGGGCTTTAGGCGGCGGAACTCACGGCGGGCACGCAGTACGGCCTTGAAATCACCCCAGTGGAACTTGGCAAGGAACATCAGAGCAGCCAGACCGTCCAGCCAGAAACGCACGCGCATTACCTTACTTAGCTCACTCTCCGGCAGGTTCTTGTAGAGCATTAGCAGGTTGTTGCGGAAATTAAGGAATGTCTTGTAAGGGTTTGATTTGTTGAGTGTAGCGCCACCCACGTGATAGACCACGCTCTCGGGTATGCACACAATATCGCGGTTACGGCTGCGCATACGCCAGCACAGGTCTATCTCCTCCTGATGTGCAAAGAAACGGTCATCCAGTCCGCCTGCTGCCCAGTAATCGGCACTGCGAACCATCAGGCAGGCTCCAGTTGCCCAGAACACGGGTGCTATTGTATCATACTGGCCATTGTCCTTCTCGATGCAATCAAACACGCGGCCGCGGCAGAACATATACCCCCAGCGGTCCATGTAACCGCCTGCACCACCGGCATA
>CADCLI010000070.1:3096-16056 GCA_902802285.1 uncultured Bacteroidales bacterium | reverse complement strand
CCAGATAGACTTTAAGCATATCAAGTTCCACTTTACAAGTGAGTTCTAGATGAAAGAGTATATTGAGGATGTAAAGAAAGCCGTTGAGGTGATGCGTGCAGGCGGAATAATCCTGTATCCCACCGATACCATCTGGGGGATAGGGTGTGATGCCTCCAACAGCGCCGCCGTGCGCCGCATCTTTGAGCTCAAGCGTCGCAGTGACAGCAAGTCCATGCTCTCACTCATAGACTCCGATGCCAAGCTTGGATATTACGTTCCGGACATCCCGGATGTAGCGTATGACCTCATGGACCTGTCGGAGAAACCGCTGACCATAATCTATGACAATGTACGGCATCTGGCCCCGGAACTGGTGGCAGATGACGGCAGTGCTGGCATCAGGATCACCCGTGAGGAGTTCTCACGTGAGCTGTGCCGCCGTATGGGTGGGGCGGTGGTCTCCACATCGGCCAATATCAGCGGGCAGCCTTCACCTGCCAACTACAGTGAGATATCCTTAGAGATAAGGAACGGAGTGGATTATATTGTAGAATACCGCCGTGACGAACAGACTCGTGCTACCGCATCCGGTATCATAAAACTGGGCAGCGGCGGACTGGTAAAAGTTATTAGGGAATGAATGACAGAACAGATGAGATAGAGCGTCAGACCGAATCTTTGCTCAACAAGTTCAACCTCTGGCGCAAGGACCACATCAGCGAGCGTCAGTTCATATTGCTGCTCAGTCTGGTTGTGGGCGTTTTTACGGCATTTGCGGCTCTGCTGCTTAAGTATCTTATTTCATTGATTCACGGATTTATTTCCGGGCATCTTTTTATCAGCCAGGAGAATTACAGCCTTCTGGTCTATCCCGTAATCGGCATACTGCTTTCCGGCCTGTTTATCAGGTACATAGTACGTGATGACATAGGCCACGGCGTAACCAAGATACTATATGCCCTCTCCAAGAAGAACGGCCGGATCAAACCGCATAACATGTACTCATCGGTTATTGCCAGTGCCATCACCATCGGAATGGGCGGATCGGTCGGTGCCGAGTCTCCTATCGTGCTCACCGGCTCTGCTATCGGCTCCAACATAGGCCGAATGTTCAAGATGGAGCACCGCACACTGATGCTGCTTGTGGGCTGCGGCTCGGCAGGTGCCATCGCAGGAATCTTCAAGGCTCCAATCGCAGGCCTTGTGTTTGTCCTTGAGGTGCTGATGTTTGACCTGAGCATGGGTTCTCTGTTACCTTTGCTGGTGTCCTCTGTTACGGCGGCTACCATATCGTATGTATTTACCGGAACAGACGCCATGTTCCATTTCGTGTCCGAACACGGGTTTGACCTGTCGCGCATACCGCACGCCCTGCTGCTGGGAATTACCTGCGGATTGGTGTCGCTCTATTTTTCCCAGACCATGCACTGGTTTGAGACTTGGTTCAAGAGGTTTTCCAACCCATGGATTAAGTTTGTCATCGGTGTCCTGTTCCCCAGTCTTTTTGGTGAAGGCTATGATACAATAGGTAT
The DNA here is from genome assembly GCA_902802285.1 of uncultured Bacteroidales bacterium. Classification (GTDB taxonomy): domain Bacteria; phylum Bacteroidota; class Bacteroidia; order Bacteroidales; family Bacteroidaceae; genus Colenecus. The sequence goes on along the minus strand of CADCLI010000070.1, from coordinate 14,542 downwards.
GCTGCTCAATGCAGGAGAGAATCCGGAGAAAGTGATGGAGGGCTCCCTCTTCTATGGAGGTAACATAGTGCTTTATCTGAGCCTGGTGGTGCTCACCAAGGTGTTTGCTTCAACAGCCACCAATGCCGGAGGCGGTTGCGGCGGTATATTCGCACCCAGTCTGTTCCTGGGCTGTATAACCGGTTTTATATACGGTACCGTCATAGACCGTCTGTCACCTGGTGCAGGTATCTCCGTGCAGAACTTTGCCCTGCTAGGCATGGCAGGACTGATGTCCGGTGTCATGTTCGCTCCGCTAACCGGAGTCTTCCTGATAGCCGAACTCACCGGCGGCTACTCCATGTTCCTGCCGCTTATGATGGTATCGGTCATGTCATATCTCACCATCAAACTCTTCCAGTCGCACTCCATCTACTCCATGCGTCTGGCTCAGAAGGGAGAGCTCATGACCCACCACAAGGACCAGTCGGTACTGCTCCTCATGAGCATGGACAATATCATAGAGACGGAGTTCCTCAAGGTTCGACCCGATATGGATCTGGGGCAGCTGGTCAATGTGATAGCCCGTTCCAAACGAAACCTCTTTCCTGTAGTCGATGACAATGGCTTCCTGGTGGGAGTGGTCAATATGGAGAGTATCCGCAACATCATGTTCCGTCAGGAACTCTACCACCGTTTCAATGTCCAGAGGCTCATGGAACTGCCGCCTGCCCGCCTGTCGGTCAAGGACCCTATGGATACCGTAATGAAAAAGTTTGATGAGACCGGGGCCTGGAATCTGCCAGTAGAGGATGAGGAGGGCCGTTACGTAGGTTTCGTCTCCAAGTCCAAAATATTCAATTCGTACCGGAATGTCTTACTTGAACTTTCTGAGGAGTGACCGAAAAAAGGAGAATATCCCCAACCTGTTCGATATAATACCCAACATGGAAAAGAGAGATATTAGGATAGTGTTCATGGGAACCCCGGAGTTTGCAGAGCATATACTGCGCCGTCTCGTGGATGACCAATATAATATAATAGGTGTGGTAACCATGCCCGACAAGCCAATGGGTCGTCATGGAAGCATACTTCAGGCCAGTCCCGTCAAAAAATACGCCGTAGAGCAGGGGATACCCGTCCTGCAACCCGAAAGACTGAAGGATCCGCTTTTTGTAGAACAGCTCCGAGCCCTCAAGGCCGACCTCCAGATAGTGGTGGCCTTCCGCATGCTGCCCGAGGTGGTCTGGAGCATGCCCCCTCTGGGAACCTTCAACCTTCACGCCTCCCTTCTGCCACAATACCGCGGTGCCGCTCCCATAAACTGGGCCATAATCAACGGCGATAAGGAGACGGGCGTAACCACCTTCTTCCTCAAACACGAGATAGATACCGGCGATATAATCCACCAGGAGCGCATCCCCATACAGCCCACCGATAACGTGGGTACACTGCATGACAAACTTATGGAGTTGGGTGCAGACCTTACCGTCAGGACCCTTGATGATATCCTGGCCGGAAATGTAAGACCCATACCGCAGTCTAATATTCCGGCCGATGAACTCCGTCCGGCCCCCAAGATCTTTAAGGAGACCTGCCGCATAGACTGGAATCAGCCCACCGCCCGCGTAAACGATTTCATCCGGGGCCTCTCCCCATACCCCGCCGCCTGGACCGTCCTCCGCTCAGCCGACGGAACAGAGCAGGACTTCAAGATCTACGCCGCCACTCCTGTAGAAGGAGCCCCCATCCAAAAGCCGGGAACAATAACCTGCGACGGCCGCAAGAACCTGCTGGTATATACATCCGATGGAACCCTCCGCCTCCAGGAAGTCCAGATAGCCGGCAAAAAACGTATGGATATCTGCTCCTTCCTCTGCGGCAATGACCTGACCGCCTGCACCTTCATCTGATCTGCCCATCCCCAAGTGAACGGTTTTTCTCCTTGCTGAGGCTGCGTACACGTATAGTGGAGCATCAGTGAAGAGGCGTAAGCGTAGCCCCTCGGAGGATCCCGTTAAGAACGCCGCTTGTTTGAGGCATGTTAGGCCCCATAGGGGACTAAAAATGCCGAGTTGGGCGTTTAGGGTCCGTAGGGGAGGCGGAGTAGCCTCGTAACGTTGTCTCCACTATACTTGTACACAGCCTCAGTAAGGAGAAAAACCCCTCTAAAGTGTTAAAAATGACATTTTGTTTGCTAATTAAGAAATATTCACATTATCTTTGTCGCAACAATAACACAATTATCAACTAAAACCGAACTGCCTATAGACTGAACTTTACTCCAATAAACCAAGTAAAGAAGAAGTAATGCAGAATTTGATTCAGCTCACCGACGACCAGTTGGTAGCTATGTACTTAAACGGAAACACAAAGGCGTTCGATACCCTTTTATCTCGTTATCAGGACAAGTTGTATTCGTACATCAACTTTGTTGTACGCAATCGCGACCTTGCCGATGACATATTCCAGGATACATTCGTAAAAGCAATAGTAACACTGCAGAAAGGCAGTTACACCAGCACCGGAAAGTTCGGCGCCTGGCTCACCCGTATAGCCCATAACCTCATCATAGACTACTTCCGTCAGGACAAGAATGAGAACACCGTAAGCAACGATGCCCAGGAGTATGACCTGCTCAATGACGCCAGTCTTGCCGAGGCCAATGTAGAGGATTCAATGATCAACGAGCAGACCCTGCGTGACGTCCGCCGTCTGGTCGATGCATTGCCCGACAATCAGCGTGAGGTGGTATTCATGCGCTATTATCAGGATCTGAGTTTCAAGGAGATAGCCGATATAACAGGCGTATCCATAAATACCGCATTGGGACGTATGCGTTATGCCCTCATCAACATCCGTAAGATGTCTGTAGACAACGGCATAGCCCTCTCGCTCGCAGTGTAAAATATTTTTTCCTGAATCATATACTAATTCCAGGAGGTCTGCGTTTTATAGGTGAACAAACTAAAGGACGCCTATGGATCAGACCTCTACTACTTCTTCTTATCTTTCTGAAAACCTTATCCGCGCAGCAGTCAGGAACGGCTTCTACGGCCAACCTGCACACGAGACACTTGATTTTATCCGCAATTTCGCGGCTCAGATGTGTTTTGTAGCATAATAATGACTACATTTGTGCAGAATTCATGATGGATTCTGCTATTAAAATGTAACTATGAGCACAATTGTAGCCCCCTCGCTCCTGTCAGCTGATTTCGGTGACTTGCGCAAGGACCTTGAGATGATCAACCGCAGTCAGGCGGACTGGCTCCATCTTGATATCATGGACGGAGTCTTTGTACCCAATATATCGTTCGGTTTCCCGGTGCTGAAATATGTCGCCAAGTACTGCACCAAACCTCTTGATCTTCATCTTATGATAGTTGAACCCGAAAAGTTCATGGATCGTTTCCAGAAACTCGGGGTGACTACGTATAATGTTCATTATGAGGCATGTACTCATCTCAATCGGACAATATTCGAGATAAAGAACCGCGGAATGAAGGCAGCAGTCACCCTCAATCCGTCCACGCCGGTATGCATGCTGACCGATGTTATCCGTGATGTAGACATGGTACTGCTCATGACCGTTAATCCCGGATTCGGAGGCCAGAAGTTCATAGAGCATTCAATCGATAAGGTAAAGGAGTTACGCCGGCTCATAACCGAAACAGGCTCCAATGCTCTGATTGAAGTAGACGGTGGCGTAACCTTTGAGACAGCTCCGCGTTTGGTGGAGGCAGGTGTGGATGTCCTGGTATCGGGCAACACCGTTTTTTCAGCGCCGGATCCGGAGCAGGCTATCATAGATCTTAAGAAACTCTAGGAAAGCAGGTGAGACTCTCGGACTGGCCCTCTTTAAGGCTGGTCATTCCCCTTATCGCAGGGATCATCATATCGGATACCATTGAGAACACCCGGGCACAGGTGCCGGTCTGGTGTGTCTTTGCTGTAATCGGATTATTTATAATACTGATACTTATATGTGCAGACAGGAAACCCTCCTTTTCGGGTTTTTTTCTGTCTGTCTCATTTTTTCTGGCAGGTGGTGTCTCCTACCATAGCAGAATGCAGCAGGTCAGGGTGGACTGGCCGGACCGGTATGCGCTCTATAAGGGAATGATAACCTCTTATCCTCTTGAAAGAGAGCGTTCATACCGCCTGGATGTCACCCTTATGGATTCTCTATACGGCGGTCATAACATCTATTTGTATGTGGTAAAGGACAGTGCGGTCCAAGTGCTTGAACCGGGGCAGATAATAGAGTTTGAGGGAAAAATCAACAAACCGTCCAGTCAGGGGGCTGGTTTTGATTATGAATCGTATCTGCTAAGTCACGGTATATCCGGGACATTGCGGGTAAGGACCAAGGACTGGCGGATAGTACCGGTCCGTTCAGACGGTAACATCCGTACGCGTGCCGTGCGGTTCAGACGCAGCGTAATCCGGAAATACCGTGAATGGGGGCTTGAGGGCAATGCCCTGGCAGTCGTGTCTGCAGTATCGCTGGGTGAGAAAAAAGCTCTGAGCGATCAACTGAGGGAGGTGTATTCCACATCGGGAGTGAGTCATGTGCTGGCAGTCTCGGGACTGCATGTCGGGATAATATGCTGGATGCTGTATGTGCTGCTGCCCGCCTTCCTTTTCCGAAAACTGGAGTGGCTCAGGGAGTTGCTGGTCATGAGCGTATTGTGGATATATGCCATTGCCATCGGGACACCTGTGTCAATAACGCGGACTCTTATCATGTTTTCCATTGTAGCCGTATGCAGGGCAGTCAGCAGAGAGAGTTCGGCCCTTAATTCATTGGGAGTGGCCGCGCTTCTGTTGTTGGCCGTTAATCCGTCCATCCTCTTTGACATGAGTTTCCAGCTCTCTTTCAGCGCTGTTTTCTTTATTGTTATTCTCACTCCGTTTTTTCTTGAGATATTTAAACCTGCCAACCCGATAGTCCTGTACCTGTGGCGGGTCACATCACTCTCTCTGGCGGCTCAGATAGGTACTGTACCTATAGTCATGTTTCATTTTTCGGGCTTCTCTACCTATGTCCTTCTGGCAAATCTGTTCGTGGTTCCGGCTATGTTTGTTACAGTCCTGCTTTCCATGCTTCTCTGGGTTGCAGGATGGTGGCCCATATCAAGAGACCTGACCGTTAAAGTCCTGACCTGGATTATTGATGTCCAGACAGATCTGCTTACAAGGGTTTCGGCCATGCCGTATTCTCATGTTGAACTCTCGCTTTATCACGGCCGGAATATATTCGTCATCTATGCAGTGGTTATTCTTGTTTATCTGTGGTACAGGGAAAAAAGTACCCATCGTCTGGTTCAGGCATTGGCCTGCATTGCAGCCGGCGGTATTTTGGATATAATCCAAAACTTTGTGGTTTGAATCATATTGAGTACCTTTGCCGAGGTTATGATAGAGAATATGTTTTCCGGCAGTGATTTATCCGAATTCCGTATTTGGATGACATGGGCTGACCGTTATGTCATATTGACCCACATGGGGCCTGACGGTGATGCTGTGGGCTCGTCATTGGCATTGTGCCGATATCTCCGAGGCAAAGGCAAGCAAGCCGTAGTCCTGGTTCCTGATTCTGCTCCCGGTTTCCTCAAATGGCTTCCTGGTGCAGACGATATCAGAGTCTATGCAGATGATCCGGACTCATCGGATGATCTTGTCTACAAGGCCGATGTGCTGTGCTGTCTGGATTTTAACGTGGTGGGGCGCATCGGCAGGATAGCCGCCAGTTTCCTTTATTCCAAAGCCAAGAAATTCCTGCTGGACCATCATCCTTATCCCGGAGCCAACTATGATGTGATTCTTTCACACCCGGAGGCTTCATCTACATCCGAACTCGTTTTCCATCTCATCTGTGCTTTGGGGGATTTTTCTGAGATAGACAAGGAGACAGCCCAATGCATATATACCGGCATAATGACAGATACCGGTGCACTCTCTTATAACAGCAATAACAGTAATCTCTTTAAGGTCATCTCCCATCTTCTTGAGAAAGGGATAGACAAGGATGAAATATACCGTAGGGTATATAACAATTACTCCGAGTCACGTCTGCGCCTTCAGGGATTCGTGCTCAATGAGAAGATGCAGGTCTTCCCGGAACTGTCTACCGCTCTCATCACGCTGAATGATCAGGAACTACGCCGTTTCAGTTACAGAAAAGGAGACACCGAGGGATTCGTCAATATGCCCCTTCAGATTAACGGTGTGCTCATGAGCGCATTCTTCAGGGAGGATGCCGAACAGGGGCTCATCAAACTCTCGTTCCGCTCTACCGGAAATGTCCCGTGTAACCGTTTCAGCAGTGATTTCTTCAATGGAGGCGGTCATGAGAATGCTGCCGGCGGTGAATTCCGTGGCACCCTGCAGGAGGCGGTCGAACGTTTCCGCAAGGGGCTTGACGAATGGTCCCGTTCTCAGGAGGATTGCATAAGACAACTGTTTAAAAAATAATATGAAAAAACTCGTTTATATATTGCCGGTCTTTATAGCCTTGTCGGCCGCATTTGTTTCATGCGATGATGAGGAGACCTATGCCGAACAGAAGAAACATGAGGCGGAACAGATTAACAGGTGGTTGTCGGATAATGATATAGATGTTATTTCAATGTCAGAATTCCTTAAGGACAAAACCACAGACAATCCCGAAACCGGTCCGGATTCCACACGCAATGAGTATGTCCTGTTTTCGGACAACGGAGTATATATGCAGATAGTCAGAAAAGGTGACGGAGATTTTCTGCAGTCAGAAGAGATGAAATTCTACAACGCCCGTTTCGTTGAGAGATATGTGGGTACCGGCGATACCATGACTCATAATCTGTATCAGTCTGAACCCGATGTGTTCTATGTTCAGCGTAACGGCGGAAACTACACAGCCCAATTCAGGAGCGGGATTATGTCTAGGGTTTACGGTAATACAGTACCTAATGCATGGATCATGGCGATGCCTTTCATCAGCCCCGGTTACCTGAACGGTAGTTCGTCTGCCAAGATACGCATCATAGCACCTCATAATCAGGGGACCCAGTCCGCAGCGCAGAGCGTATACCCTGCATTTTATGAAATAATTATAACAAAGCAGAAAAATAACTGAACAGCTATGGCAATGGTAAAATCCATCTCCGGAATACGCGGAGAAATCGGAGGTCCTGCCGGAAACGGTCTCACTCCTCTTGATATAGTTAAGTTTGTATCGGCATATGCCACTTGGGTGCGTGAAGGTAATCCTTCTGCCAGCCGTATCGTGGTTGGCCGTGACGCCCGTTTGTCCGGTGAGATGGTCCGTGAGGTCGTTTGCGGTACTCTTCTGGGCATGGGCTTTGACGTGACGGATATAGGTCTGGCCTCAACGCCTACTACAGAACTTGCGGTGACCTGGCTCAAGGCAGATGGAGGCATCATTCTCACTGCCAGTCATAATCCGCGTCATTGGAACGCCCTCAAACTTCTTAATAGCCAGGGAGAGTTCCTCAGTGCAGCCGATGGCAACCGCGTTCTTGAGCTGGCGGATGCTGAGGCATTCACATATGCCGATGTGGATCATCTGGGACACTATACTACAGACAACACCATGAACCGTCGCCACATAGAGTCTGTCCTGGCACTTGACCTGGTCGATGTGGATGCTATCCGCAAGGCCGGTTTCAGGGTTGCTATAGATTGCGTCAACTCGGTAGGCGGTATCATACTGCCGGATTTGCTTTCCGCACTGGGAGTCAAGAGTGTTGACAAACTCTATTGTGAGCCTACCGGCGATTTCCGGCATAATCCTGAACCGCTCGAGAAAAACCTTGGTGACATAATGAACCTCATGAAAAAGGGAGGCCATGATGTCGCTTTTGTCGTAGATCCCGATGTGGACCGTCTGGCATTCATTGATGAGAACGGCGCGATGTACGGTGAGGAATATACCCTTGTTACCGTGGCCGATTACGTGCTCAAACATACACCCGGCAATACCGTCTCCAATCTTAGTTCCACCCGTGCCTTGCGCGATGTGACCCGTCAGTACGGCGGACAGTACAATGCCGCTGCCGTAGGTGAGGTCAATGTGACCACCAAGATGAAAGAGACCGGAGCTGTCATCGGAGGCGAGGGCAACGGCGGAGTTATCTATCCCGCTCTGCATTACGGACGTGATGCTCTCGTAGGTATCGCTCTCTTCCTTAGTCATCTGGCACATGAAGGCAAGACGGTGAGTGAGTTGCGCAAGACATATCCATCGTATTTCATCGCCAAGAACCGCATCGACCTCAAACCCGGTACCGATGTCGATGCCATACTTGCCAAGGTAAAAGGCATCTATGCCAATGAGGAGATAAATGACATCGATGGCGTCAAGATTGACTTCCCCGACAAGTGGGTGCACCTGCGCAAGAGTAACACCGAGCCCATCATCCGAGTCTATTCCATGATCTGATCCTTGGCGGGCGTCTACGTACATATCCCGTTTTGCGCCCGTCGCTGTATATACTGCGGCTTCTACTCAACTGTGCGTGAGTCAGAAGCCGCACGTTATGTCAGTGCCATCTGCTTGGAGCTGGAACACCGCCGTGAATATCTTCGGGGTGCAACAGTCAGTACTGTATATTTCGGAGGCGGAACACCATCGCGTCTCACGCCTGATCAGATAGGGCAGGTCATAGACTGCATTCGTGTCGTATTCGGTCTCGACGACCTAATTGAACTGACAGTAGAATGCAATCCCGATGACATAACCCCCGGATACGTTACCGCTTTGCGTGACTACGGAGTAAACCGTATCAGCATGGGTGTGCAGACCTTCAACGACGACCTTCTCCGGTTTCTCGGTCGCCGACACACTGCAGCTCAAGCTGTCGAAGCCGTCAACATCTGCCTGAAGGCCGGGATTGAAAACATCAGCATAGACCTTATGTACGGCCTGCCGGGTCAGACCCCTGACATCCAGCAGAATGACCTGTCAGTAGCGACTGATCTCCCGGTCCGGCACATATCCTCCTATTGTCTCTCATATGAGGAAAACTCCCCGCTTGACCGCATGCGTAGCCAGAAGCGCGTAATCCCCGTCGATGATGACACATGCGCAGCTATGTATGACCGTATGTGTACCCACTTGCGCAGTGCAGGCTTTGATCACTATGAAATCTCCAATTTCTGCCTTCCCGGTTTCCACTCCCGTCACAACAGCAGTTATTGGGACGGAACCCCCTATCTCGGAGTAGGAGCCGGAGCCCATTCCTATAACGGTATGTCACGCCAGTGGAATCCCGATGACCTCGATGCATACATGGCAGCAATAGAGCATGGCAGCCCTGTGTATGAGACCGAAAGGCTCACCCCCAAAGACCTTTACAACGAGAAACTGATGCTCTCCCTCCGAACTGCCCAGGGCCTCAACCTCCAAACCCTGCCCGCCCAAGACAGCCTTTCCGTTTTGCAAAGTGCTGAAAACCTCATTTCCAAAGCTTTATTGCTGTATGACAACCACCATCTGAGAATCCCCGAATCTCAAATGTTCATCAGCGACTCCATCATCTCCACTCTCTTCAAGGACTGATACTATTCCCCTTTGCAGTAGCCGGACCATTCCCTTTGGGGACCATCGTGCAGTGACGTTAAGCGTAGCCCCCCGAAGGATCCCGTCAAGAACGCCGCCTGTTCGCGCCCCGTTAGACACCTTCAGGTGGCTAAAAGGGGTAAGTTCGGCGTTTAGGGTCCGTAGGGGAGGCGGAGTAGTCACGGAACGTTGTGTCCCCAAAGGGAATGGTCCGGCGGTCTTTGTAATAAAACGTTGGCATTATTTGGATTTTCTATCATAATTGAATAAATTTGCGAGCCTTTATTTTCCAGGCACTACCTAATTGATAAATCAATAATCAAATAATATGAAGAATTATAAAACAGAAGACATCCGGAACATCGCCATCCTCGGCGGAGCCGGATCAGGAAAAACCACTCTCACCGAGAGTATCCTTTTTGAGGCAGGCCTCATCAAGCGCCGCGGCTCAGTAAACTCCAAGAACACAGTCAGTGATACCGCAGCAGTAGAGCTGGAGTATGGTTATTCAGTCTATTCAACCGTATTCGCTGTCGAGATGTTCGGCAAGAAGTTCAACTTCTTCGATTGCCCGGGCTCGGATGATTTCTCAGGCCAGGCAGTTACCGCCCTCAACATTTGCGATTCCGCTATTCTTTTAGTCAACGGCTCACGTGGTGTAGACGTAGGTCTCATCAACAGCTATCGTCTCGTCAAGAAACTCAACAAACCCGCATTCTTCGTAATCAACCACGTAGACAGCGATAAGTGTGAGTATGACAACGTGGTAGAGCAGATCCGTTCCACATTCGGTACCACATGCGTGCCCATCCAGTTCCCCGAGCAGGCAGGTCCCGCTTTCAAGAGCATTATAGATGTGCTTCTCAATCAGAAGCTCACATTTACCGATGGTGCTCCAGTTAAGGCCGAGGATATCCCCGCAGCAGTTGCAGATAAGGCTCAGACCATGCGCGACACCGTTACAGAGTCAGCAGCCGAGAATGATGAGGCTCTCATGGAGAAGTTCTTTGACCAGGGTGAGCTTTCAATCGATGAGATCCGTGCCGGTTTCCGTAAGGGAATTGAGTCATGTGGCCTGTTCCCCATCGTATGCACAGCAGCAGCTCCCAATATCGGTGTAAGCCGTCTGGTAGAGTTCCTGGGTAATGTGGCTCCGTCACCTCTCCAGGGTAAGGAAATTCAGGATACCAAGGGCGAGACCGTCAAGCTTGATGCATCCGGAACGTCACTCTTCTTCTTCAAGACTACCATAGAGCCGCATATCGGTGCCGTTTCTTTCTTCAAAGTAATGTGCGGAAAGGCTCACGAAGGTCAGGATATGATCAATGCAGACCGTGGTTCCAAGGAGCGCGTTGCACAGATTTTCGTCAGCCAGGGTAATAGCCGCGTTCAGGTTCCCGAACTGCTCCCCGGTGATATAGGTTGCACAGTTAAACTTAAGGATGTACGTACCGGCAATACCCTTAACGAGGGCGCTGATCGTTCATTCAACTTCATCAAGTATCCCAACTCCAAGTATTCACGTGCTCTCAAACCCGTAAATGAGGCCGATATGGAGAAGATGATGACCATCGTAAACCGTATGCGTGAGGAGGATCCCACACTCGTTATCGAGCAGTCTAAGGAGCTCCGTCAGGTAATTCTGTACGGTCAGGGTGAGTTCCACCTCCGTACCTTCAAGTGGTGCATTGAGAACAATGATAAGATGATGATCAACTTTGAGGAGCCCAAGATTCCTTATCGTGAGACCATCACCAAGGCAGCTCGTGCCGATTACCGTCACAAGAAACAGTCTGGTGGTGCCGGTCAGTTCGGTGAGGTTCACCTTATCGTTGAGCCTTATGAGGAAGGCAAGCCCATGCCTGAGATGTTCAAGTTCGGCAACCAGGAGTTCAAGAT
>CADCLI010000070.1:0-3080 GCA_902802285.1 uncultured Bacteroidales bacterium | reverse complement strand
CAGGAGTTCAAGATGACCGTCAAGGGCGTTGAGGAATATCCGCTGGAGTGGGGTGGCAAACTCGTTTATGTGAACAGTATCGTCGGTGGTTCTATCGATGCACGTTTCATGCCCGCTATCCTCAAGGGTATCATGCAGCGCATGGAGCAGGGTCCGCTTACCGGATCATACGCACGCGATGTACGCGTTATCGTATATGATGGTAAGATGCACCCGGTTGATTCTAACGAAATCTCCTTCCTGCTTGCAGGCCGTAACGCATTCAGCGCAGCCTTCAAGGAGGCCGGTCCTAAAATTCTTGAGCCTGTTTATGACGTTGAGGTTCTCGTGCCCGCCGAGTATATGGGTGATGTAATGAGTGACCTCCAGGGTCGTCGTGGTATGATCATGGGTATGGAGAGCGAGGGAAACTATCAGGTACTTCGCGCCAAGGTGCCTCTTAAGGAGATGTCCACCTATTCAACCTCACTCAGTTCTATCACCGGTGGTAGCGGATCTTTCGTAATGAGTTTCAGCAGTTACGAACTCGTTCCTACCGATGTACAGGACAAACTCATCAAGGAGTTCGAGGCAAAACAGAAGGACGAAGAGTAATTATAGTTGTTATTTTGATAACTACAAATGGCGGGGTCGTGTTGATCCCGCCATTTTTATCTAAAAACTGCACAAAAAATTAAGTTAATCATTTTGCGTTTCGCAAAACAACTGTATATTTGTAAGTATGAAAAAGTCAGTGGTCTGGTTTTTAAGCGCAGTCATGTGCGTTTCCTTTATTATTCTGCTGTCACTTCAGTTCAGGTATATAAAGGAGATGGGCAATATGCGCCATCAACAGTTTGATGAATCTGTCAAACGCAGTATTTATGAGGTGGCACACATGTTAGAGGTCGAGGAGGCCAAGCGCTACCTTGAAGAGGATTTACGCGATATGGACCGTAACTCCAATTTTGGAAATCTCTCCATTGACGGCGGCTTCTACAGCCAGACACAGTCATTCTCTTTCGGAGGCGGTTCCTTTTCCTTCACCCAGACAATAGGTCCTGCCAATCCATCGGCCGATAATACTCCTTCCACTATTCCGGCTCCGACAATGCCTTCACTTCAGGTGCCTCGTCCCCAGCAAGACAACAGCAATGAACTGTCCGAAAGGTCCAGGGCTCTACAGCAACGTCAGTTGGAACATTACTATGCCAACAGGTATCTTGTTTATGAGGTTATATATAACATGCTTAACCCGTCCAACTCCCGTCCTCTCCGTGACAGGGTAGACAACACCTTCCTGGCAAATGCTCTGAGAGACCAGTTGGCAGCCAACAGGATAGAGATACCTTTCCATTACATTTTTACTTCCAATACCGGACGCGTCATTTACACATGCTGTAAGGATGCCGATCCCAATTTTTTGGCCAATAGTTATTACCAGGCTGTTTTCCGGAATGATTCTCCCAACCGCATGGGAGTCATTCGCGTATATTTCCCAACCTTGGATGACTATATAGACAAATCGGTAGGTTTCATGCTTCCTTCCCTGATTTTCATCGCCATTCTGATGATAACATTCGCATTTACACTGTTTGTCATCCTGCGTCAGCGTAAGATTACGGAGATGAAGAACGATTTTGTCAACAACATGACCCATGAGTTCAAGACACCTATTTCCACAATATCACTTGCGGCCCAGATGCTTAATGACCAGACGGTAACCAAGTCTCCTCAGATGTTCAGGCACATATCCGGCGTTATCAATGATGAGACCAAGCGTTTGCGTTTCCAGGTAGAGAAAGTGCTCCAGATGTCCATGTTTGAGCGTCAAAGCAACACCATGAAACTAAAGGAGATGGATGTTGACGAACTCATAAACGGTGTTGTCAATACCTTTAAACTTAAAGTAGAGAATATAGGCGGAACCATCGATGCCCAATTTGAAACCGAAGACCCGTTTGCAATGGTTGATGAGATGCATTTTACAAATGTCATATTCAATCTCATGGACAATGCAGTCAAATACAAACGTGCAGAGGTGCCGCTTCATCTTGAGGTTCATACATGGAATGAGCCCGGTAAACTCATGATATCCATATCTGATAACGGTATCGGAATCAAGAAAGATGACCTCAAGAAAATCTTTGACCGCTTTTATCGCGTGCATACCGGAAACCGTCACGACGTTAAGGGATTTGGTCTGGGACTGGCTTATGTAAAGAAGGTCATTGTCAATCATAAGGGAACCATAAAGGCCGAGAGTGAACTTGGAAATGGAACCCGTTTTATCATAACACTACCGCATAATAATGAATAACCCCAAATAATACGATTATGGAAGAAAAACTGAACATCCTGTTATGTGAGGACGACGAGAATCTTGGAATGCTCCTCCGTGAGTATCTGCAGGCCAAGGGCTACAATGCAGAACTTTGCCCCGACGGTGATGCCGGCTACAAGGCTTTCATCAAGAACAAGTATGATATCTGCGTCTTTGATGTCATGATGCCCAAAAAAGATGGTTTTACTCTTGCCAAGGAGGTTCGCGCCATCAATTCAGATGTTCCAATCATGTTCCTTACAGCCAAGAACCTTAAGGACGATATCTTTGAAGGCTTTAAGATTGGTGCCGATGATTATATCACCAAACCGTTCAGCATGGAGGAACTCACACTTCGCATGGAAGCAATCTTGCGTCGTGTCCATGGTAAGAAGAACCGTGAAGTTACTGTATATAACATAGGTAAGTTTACATTCGATGCCAAGAAACAGATACTCTCCATTGGTGACAAGTCAACAAAACTTACCACAAAGGAGTCAGAACTTCTCAATCTTCTTTGTGCTCATCAGAACGAGATACTTCAGCGTGATTTTGCTCTTAAGTCCATCTGGATTGATGATAACTATTTCAATGCCCGCAGCATGGATGTTTACATCACAAAACTCCGTAAACATCTTAAGGATGATAATTCAGTTGAGATTATCAATATCCACGGAAAGGGTTACAAACTCATTGTTCCCGAAACTGAGTAATCATTTTCACGCACGCGTAAATAAAAGAGGTGTAGCCGCAAGGCCGCGCCTCTTTTGTTTGTCAG
>CADCLI010000069.1 GCA_902802285.1 uncultured Bacteroidales bacterium | reverse complement strand
TCATTTTTTACTTTTACTGTTTACAATGCAGACTTTTTAAATAAGTTTTTATTCTAGGTTTGCTATATCTTTGTTATAGAATATTTGGAATGTAGATTCAGTAATTATCTTGGTGATATGTGATTTTCTTGTTCACGATGTCGCCTTCTACGATGTGTACTTTTCTGCCGTCTGTCAGCTCCGGGTAGGAGTCCCAGACCTGGGTATCATCGGTGAAGTCCAGGGTAAGAATGTTGTGATTGTAGATGATATTGTGGATACCGCAGGTACAATCTGTAAGGCCGGTGACGTTATGATGGAGGCCGGAGCAAAGTCTGTCCGCGCGCTTGCATCGCACTGCGTTATGTCCGGGGACGCTCCCGTACGTGTGGACAACTCCTGCCTTGAGGAGATAGTGTTCACCAACAGTATTCCCTACCGCAACCCCGTTCCCTGCAAGAAACTCAAGCAGCTTTCTGTTGCACAGATGTTTGCCGAGACTATACGCAGGGTCATATCGAACGAGTCAATAAGTTCACAGTATCTGATAAAATAAGTTATGAAAAGGATTTTGTTTTTTGTCGTCTCCCTGGTTCTGCTTGTCTCCTGCGGCAGTTCTGATTCATATAGGATAAAAGGAGCGGTCAACGGTATTGAAGACGGTACCCTGATGACTCTGAGTGTTCTTGATTTTGACGGTTTGGCTACACTTGACTCCGCAAAGGTAAGTGGCGGAAAGTTTACCATTAAGGGTACGACCGATACTGCCAGGACTGCTGTCATAACATTTGAAGTGGATGACAACATCAGAGGTTGCCAGTTCTTCCTGGAGAGAGGTGATATCAATGTGGAGATTGATGCTGAGTCAGGCTCCCAGACAGTTACCGGAACACCTAACAATGACGCTCTCCAGAAATTCTATGATGAGGTCTCGGTATTCAACGACGAGGCAACAGAGCTGGAGGATAAAATACGTATGACCCAGGCTACTAACGGGGACTGCAGTGACCTCTTTAATCAGATGGGACAGATTCAGGACCGTTTCAAGGTACTGCTCCGTCAGAGTATCATGGATAATGCAGACAAGGTTTACGGTTATCAGCAGCTGATGGAGAACTACTCCATGTTTGAGCCTGATGAGGTCATGGAAATGCTTACGCAGCTTGCACCTTCGTTCGGTCATGACATAACTTTCAATCAGCTTACGGCAATGATCAACAACCAGTTAAGTACAAGCCTTGGGCGTCCTTACATGGATTTTGAGGCTTCTATACTGGATAAGAAGTACGGCTTTGACGGAAAGGCCAGACTATCGGACTACGTAGGTAAGAACAAGGTAGTCCTGCTGGACTTCTGGGCAAGCTGGTGCACACCGTGCCTGAATGAACTTCCCAATCTCAAGGCTGCTTATAAGGAGTTCAAATCAAAGGGTTTTGAGATTGTAAGCGTATCTGTCGATGATGAAACCGATGATTGGATCAAGGCCGTTAAGGATAACGGTATGAACTGGATCCAACTATGGAACGGTACCGAAGATATGGACAATTCGGCTGCGGTGAAATACTCAATCACTGCTATCCCGTCTACATTCCTGATTGATTCCGAAGGTACTATCATTGGCCGCAACCTGAGAGAAAACGAGGTTGCTGATGCCTTGAGAGACTATTTCAGCAGCAAGTGAGTAAAGACTTACTCACCTGCGGGAGATCTTTCGAATCAGGTCATTGCGGTTGCTGCTGAACTCAAGCGTATTGGCTGCCACAAGGTAGTTCTGCGGGTCTATGCACCTGTCATAGGCGTTAAGCAGGAACTTGTAGCGGTTGCTGTCAAAGTCATACGTCTTGGCCATGTCTGCTATCTGACGTGAGGTGAACACGTTGGTACGGACAATCATCAGCGCCAGTTTGCCTCGTCTTGAGTCAAAAGGCTCGTTCTTGAGCGTTTTTATTATTCCGCTCATATCGGAAGAACTGATTTTGCGTACAGGTACCTCATTGCGTGAATAATAGTTGTCATCAAGGACGTAATCCATAATCTTATCCCTGCTGGATCCGTATTCAAGCGTTACCAGTACCAGGTAATAGTTGTACGGGTCAACGCAGTTCCGGTAAGCCTTCTTGAGGAATTTGATACGGTTGCTGTCGTAATCAAAGACAGTTGATACGCGTGTTATCTGCGCTACGGTCATCAGACCTCCTGTGCTGAATATCATATCTGCCATCTTGAGCCGGTCCGAATCAAATCTCTCCCGCTCAAAAGAGCGTATTACAATATTGTCAACTACTTTCAGAACGGGCTCCCTGCGTTCAACGGCTCCATACCTGGATTCACGTCTGGGATCTGCCCTGTCTATGTAACGCTCATCTCTAGGACGTTCTGTGCGTGTTCTACGCTCAACTCCGGACTGTGCCTTTACATTCCCTGCGGCGAGCAGAAGCGCTGCAACTGCTATACCGATCATCATTCTTGTTTTCATCGCTTCAGTCTTTAATGGGTTTGGTCTTCAGTAAACCTTCTATCATTAAGACGTCAAAAAACGCAGAATGTTAAATGATACAATTGGGGACAGTCCCCTTTTGTATCTTTTTCGGTCAAAATAGTACAAAAGGGGACTGTCCCCAATTGTATCATTCTATCAGTTTTTCACGACCTCGCGCTCAAAGAAGTCCAGGAAGTAGGGCCAGTTGGGACCTGCTTCATGGCCGCCGTGGTGCTGACGATAGGTCAGACGGCCCTCCATCAGACCGTTGTCCATGCCGGGGAACAGGTCTGTGCCTAAACCCTTGTAGCCGAACAGTTCATAAACTGGTGATGCCTTTGAGGCCGATATGAACGAGCCAACCACATCCTGCCATTTGTCACCGTTCCAGCTGCCGGTGGATATGAAGCAGGCGCGCGGGGCGCACAGGGCTATGAGCTCATGCTGGTCTACCGGCAGGTCATTTTCCGTATACGGGTCTGTTCCGTATTTGATAAGGTTGCCGCAAACCCAGTGATACTCTTCGTTTGACACTATATTGCCGATGCTCTCACCGCAGTCACGACGCCATCCGGCTGCTCCGGCCTTTCCTGATGAGGCGATGAATCCGGCGGCTATGCGCTCCTCGAATGCCATTGCCACAAGTGATGCCTTGCCGTAGCGGGATACGCCTTCGATGGCGCACTTGGTGGCATCGAATGTCTTGTCGGTCTCAAAATAGTCTATGAGACGTGACAGGCCCCAACCCCATGCCCGGAGTGAGCCCCAATCGGTGGGCTGACGGAACTGGCCTTTGTTGCAGAGTCCGATGATACCGTTTGTCAGTCCCGATCCGGCATCGGCCTGGATTGACGACGGGTTGATGGTGGCTGCTGCCCATCCGCGCTCAATTACCATCTGCTGCCATGACTTGGAGTTGCCGAAAGAGCGGGTTGGGTCACCGGCACCGAATCCGAACTCTATGATTACAGGCAGGTTCTGCTTGCCTTCGGGGTAGACTACGTTGGCCTGTATTTCGACGGTGATAGACGGATAACTGGAGTTGTCAACAACACCTTTCAGCATACGGACCACTACAGGTGTGCCGGCAAAGTCCTTTTTCTCTTCACTCGTTATCTCCCATTTCACACCCGGAACATTATCGGGGATACGGCCGTAGACATTGTCCTCAAAGAGTTTCACTATCTCCGGACGGCGTACCTTTTTCCACATTCTGGCGTTCTTGACCTTCTTGCCGCTTTCAGTCACGAGCGGGTCAGGATAGAATGGGTAGGGGTTGGCTATGAGTTCATCATAGTTGGGGTGCTTGCTCTCATCGGCATTGTTCGGCTGACGGCCTTCACGCGGCTGGCCTACACCGACTTTTGCTATCATATCGGCATAATCGGCCGCCGCGATCTTGCGCAGGCTGTCCTGGCTTGCACGGTTACCTCCGCCGAACATCATGAATTGGGCACTCACTGAAAACGGTATGCATGCCAGTACGGCTGCACCCATGATATACTTAAAGATTCTCATAAACTGTTGGTTTTAATACTAAGTCCAAAGATAAACAAAAAAGGTCATCCCTATGCAGAATGACCTTTTTTAAAATATCGTAATATGATTACTTGCTTGTCTGGTTGTAAGCGGCGTTGAGGCCTTCAAGTACCTCGGCGGTAACGTTCAGGGTCTCATCGGCAAACAACAGGCTGGTCTTGCTGATAATCAGATTGTAACCGTGACTCTTGTTGTACTCCTTTATATAGTTTTCTACGGTCTCGCCAATTTTCTGTGAGTTGGCGTTGTTCTCATCGGCAAGTTCCTGACTGTACTTGGTGGCCTTCTCCTCAAGAGCCTGCTGCCTTTTGAGGATACGGTTGTACTCCGCGTTGCGGCGCTCTTCGGATGAATAGACCTGATGCTCTACCTTATTGTTGAAATCCTTTATGTCATTTTCAATCTTGTTTCTCTCTTCCGAAAGAAGGAGGGTGTAGTTTTCCTGCTTGCGGAGTATCTCCTCGGCCAGGTCCTGATAGAAGGCATAGTTGGCAAGCAGTGAGTCAACATCGATATAGGCAATCTTAAGGCCGGATAATGCTATGGGAGCATGTTCCTGCGGAGTGACATTGGTATTTCCTGACTGCTGCTTGCACTGACAGAATCCAAGGATAACTGCTGATGCCAGAACAACTTTTGAGATTGATTTGATATTCATATCTTTATCTTTTTATTTGCTTCTTTCATTTACGGCCATCGGGTTGTATTTCCGGGCCTGTCTGTCTTGTGATTCAACGCATCCGATACCGCGCTTTCTCATAGCCGGATTGCTCCCTACATGTATGTTGGGGAACTTACCGTTCTTCTTGAGCAGGATGCCGGCAGAGAGCAGGACAACCGCACCGAGAAGGATAATAACGACTGTAAGGAACGTTTTCCACATATGCGGCGCGAAGTTAGGGATTTTAGTTGAATTATTTTAAAGAATAGTGTATTTTTGAAGTTGTTAAGAATTCAATAACATTACGTATGAATAGTATAGACTGGTCAAAGAGAGTGATGGACTTTTTCCTGGAGATATGCAGGATTCCGCGTCCGTCAGGCCGTGAGGAGAAAATGGGTGAGTACCTTCTGGAGTTTGCAGCGTCACGCGGGCTTGCAGCAAAGAAGGATGATGTGGGTAACGTGCTGATATGCAAGCCTGCCAGTCCCGGATACGAGGGCCGTCAGACTGTGATATTGCAGGCGCATCAGGATATGGTTTGTGAGAAGGATGCCACCCTGGAGCACGATTTCATGACCCAGCCCATTGAGACATACGTTGAGGACGGCTGGCTCAAGGCACGGGGAACTACTCTTGGCGCCGATGACGGCATGGGTATAGCAATGGCTCTGGCAATCCTTGACAGCCCTGAGATTGAGCACGGTCCGGTGGAATGCCTGTTTACTGTGTCCGAGGAGACCGGTCTGACAGGTGCCGAGAACCTTAAACCCGGCATGATGAACGGCAAGATGCTCATCAACCTGGATTCGGAGGATGAGGGCGAGATATTTATAGGTTGTGCAGGCGGTATCAATACAAGCGTTGAGTTTGATTATAAGACCGAGTCTGTTCCTGCGGGGTATTTCTTCCTTAGAGTAGGGGTTGACAAACTGCATGGCGGACACTCGGGCGATGATATTGACAAGGGTTATGCCAATGCCAACAAGATACTGGCAAGGTTCCTTTGTGGCGCTCTTGACAAATATGACCTGAGGCTGTGTTCCATCAGCGGCGGAAATCTGCATAACGCAATTCCGCGTGACGCCCAGGCTGTGATTGCCGTTCCGTTTGCCGACCGCGAGAAGATCCGCGTTGACTTTAACGTGTTTGCATCGGAAGTACAGGATGAATATCACGTTACCGAGCGTGAGGCCAAGTTCTTTATGGAGAGCACAGATGCTGTGGCTACCTGCATTGAGCAGGGCGTGGCACGCAATATAATACGTTCCGTGTTTGCGGTGTTCAACGGCGTTTATGCCATGAGCATGGATGTGCCGGGACTGGTTGAGACATCTTCCAATCTGGCGCGTATACGCACGGAAGAGGGTAAGGTTACCATGCTGGCCAGTCAGAGGAGTTCTGTGGAATCGGGCAAATATGCGGTGCAGGCCACTCTTGCGGCTTGTTTCCGTCTGGCCGGTGCCAAGGTTACAAGCAATGACGGCTATCCCGGCTGGGCTCCCAATCCAAAATCGGAGCTGCTGGATATATCGGTCCGCACATATAAGGAGCTGTTTGGGAAGGATCCCAAGGTCAAGGCTATCCACGCCGGTCTGGAGTGCGGACTGTTCCTGACATCGTACCCCGATCTGGATATGATCTCCATCGGCCCGACACTGCGCGGCGTGCACTCACCGTCCGAGCGTCTGGAGCTGGCTACCGTCCCGATGGTCTTTGATCACCTCCTTGCAATCCTGCGCACAGTAAAATGATACAATTGGGGACAGTCCCCTTTTGTATCATTTTCAAAAAATAGTACAAAAGGGGACTGTCCCCAATTGTATCATTTTATAAGACCGGTGCGGTAGGCTTGGAGCAGGGCGCGCAGGTCCTCCACGCGGGACATCAGGCGGCGGCCTTTGTCGGTGTCGCGCACCAGGATCTGCTCATCGGAATACTCTACCACCTGCGTGGCGGCAATAACATCCATGCCCTGGGCGATGGACTGCTGGATGGACTCGAACGGATGGTGGCGGACCAGACGCATTCCGTGTGAGTTGAATATCAGCGTGTAGCCGGCTATTCCGGTCTGCTGGTGATAGACTTTTGAGAATCCGCCGTCAATCACGAGCAGTCGGCCATCGGCCTTGATGGGGCTCTCGCCGCTGGACTCCTTTACGGGGATGTGTCCGTTTATTATGTGGGCATGCTCAAGCTCTGTTATTCCGAACTCGCGCAGTATCATCTCGCAGATGTCGCGGCGGTTCTTGAGGCGGTAGTAGTTGCCCTTTTCCTCAAAGTGGGTCTCCTTCTCGGCCAGGAAATAGCGCTCAAAGGTGGCCATGCGTTTCTTGTCGAAAGGTGGCGATACGGGTCCGCACCACAGATACCAGAACAGGTCCTGACCATACTGTTTAAGTGGGTCGTCGTCCGATGCATAATAGGCGGTACGGACGTATTTGTCTATCGTGTCGAACAGCTCACGGCCCTTATAATCAACGCCTTGGATGTTCATTGAGGCCAGCGTTCCGTCATCATTCAATGGC
Organism: uncultured Bacteroidales bacterium; assembly: GCA_902802285.1. Classification (GTDB taxonomy): domain Bacteria; phylum Bacteroidota; class Bacteroidia; order Bacteroidales; family Bacteroidaceae; genus Colenecus. The sequence goes on along the minus strand of CADCLI010000069.1, from coordinate 1,352 downwards.
ACGCTGCCGTGATAGAGCAGGTTGTTGTTGTGCACCAGATAGAGCGATCCGTGCTCAAAGAGGCAGTCCACGTGACGGGCCAGCGCCTTACTGTTGCAGAAACTGTGCACAAGGCGGTCTATCACGTTCTGCTCGGCCGGTGTGAGCCGGAACGGATCTGCCGGGTCAACGGTGGGGAAGTTTGTGTCAAGCAGCTTATACTCCTTTTCACCGATTTTTATCACTCCGCGCTTAAAGTCAATCTTGTCCAGCAGGTTGCGGTGCTCCATATTGAACTCCGGATGGCGGGCTATCACCGCAGCCTCTATCTTGAACTGGATTATGGCGATGGCCTTGTGCATCTGCGAGAGCAGGTCCATCTGCGGCAGGTCCTCCACCGGGGTGTCATCGGTCTTGACCGGAATGAACAGCGTGCAGGGGTCATCGGCGTATGTCTGCATGGCGAATGTGGCCAGCGGCAGCAGGTTTATGCCGTAACCGTCCTCAAGCGTGGTCATGGCTGCGTATTTAAGGCTGTTGCGTACCACGTTAGCCACGCAGGCGGCGCTGCCTGTGGCGGCTCCCATCCACACTACGTCGTGGTTGCCCCACTGGATGTCAAAATCGCGGTAGTTACAGAGCATGTCCATTATGCGGTGTGCGCCGGGGCCGCGGTCGTATATATCGCCTATTATATGTAGCTGGTCTATTACCAGGCTGCGGGTGACATCGGCTATGGCGGTTATGAAATGGCCGGCGCGGCCCGTGCTTACAATCGTATCTACTATGGCCTTCAGATAGTTATGCTTGGATGTGAATGTGCCTCGGGTCTCGTGCATCAGCTCCTCTATTATATATGCGTGGTCCTTGGGCAGGGCCTTGCGCACCTTGGAGCGGGTGTAGCGCGAAGCCACGCGGGTAAGTACGGCAATCATGCGTATCAGTGTAACCTTGTACCATTCGTCCAGGTTATTGTTATCGGCCTTGATGGCACGCAGTTTGGCCTCGGGGTAGCTTATCAGGGCGCTCAGGGTGCGCTTGTCATCGGCACTGAGTTCATCGCCGAAAACCGCCTCAATCTTCTGCTGTATCACGCCCGATGCCGAGCGCAGCACGTAGTCAAACGCGTCGTACTCGCCGTGGATATCGGTCACAAAATGCTCGGTACCCTTGGGCAGGCTGAGCTGCGCGCGCAGGCGCGTGATCTCGGTGCACAGGTCTTCCACCGTGGGAAACTGCTCGGCCAGCAGGGCCAGATACTTTTGCCGCAGCGTATCCATGGTTCACCTCACAGCTTTTTCAGCAGGTCGTTATTGATCTTTCTGTACAGCAGCAGACAAATGCAAAGCGAAACGGCCTCGGCGATGGGGAAG
>CADCLI010000068.1 GCA_902802285.1 uncultured Bacteroidales bacterium | reverse complement strand
GACAAGGACGCTGAGGCACCAGGCCCACGTGACGGCGCAACTCTATCAGTTGCTCGTCATCGGCGGTAACGATATCCTGACCGTCTATGAGCACGCGGCCGTCTATGTTAAACCCGTCAATATTCTCGGTCAGACGGTTAAGGCAGCGTAGCAGCGTACTCTTGCCGCAACCTGACGGACCTACTATGCAGGTTATCCTGTTGACAGGAAATGATACGTTTATGTCTTTCAGAATAGGCTGACCCTCTATGGATACGTTGAGTCTTTCAACCACCAGCGATTCGGATTTGTTTTCTGTCATGATGTTTATTTATTAAGACGGGTAATTCTGCGTGTAATAACTCTGCTTACTATGCTCAGTACCAGCACCAGTATTGTCAGCACCAATGCGGCGGCGTAAGCACGGCCGGGGAACGGATCGGGCATGCCTATCCAGTTGAATACGGCAAGCGGCAGCGTGGCGGTGGGGTCCGAAAGCGAACGGGCCGGCTGGTCCGAGAATCCGGCCGTGAACATAACCGCAGCGGCATCGCCTATGGCCCTGCCCACTGCCAGCAGGAATGCGGTAAGCATGCCCGGGAGTATATGCTTGAGCACTACCCATACAGTCTCCCACTTGGTTGCGCCAAGCGAATAGATGGCATCCACCATCTCATCGGGCACGGTCTTGGCAATCTCGTCACCGGAGCGTATCATCATGGGCACAATGAGCAGGACCGTTACCATGATACCGCCCAGGACCGATGCCCTCATGCCCACGCCCACCATGACCAGGAATGCGAATGCGCCATATACGATGGGGGGAATTCCGTACAGTACATCGAATGCCAGACGGATTATGTACGATACTCCCGTGCTCCTGCGCTTATACATTGTTATATAGAACACTACAGGAATGCTGATGCACGCACCTATCACCGCTGCCGGCACCACCACGTAGAGTGATCCCAGTATGGCGTTCAGGAATCCGCCGTCAGGGGCGGTGTTCCACTCCTTGCCCGGGAACCTGGAAACCATATCCCACGAGAGCGCCTTGCTGCCCCTTATCAGTATGGTAGCCAGAATGCTTACAACCGCTCCAAGAACAATGAGAGTGGCCGCCAGCATCACGCCCCGCATCACTTTCTCTTCTATCTGTATTTTACGTATATGATTCATATCAACTGTTTTTCTCTATTCTGTAAAGGATTACACGTGACAATATATTGAACAGCAGCACCAATAGGAGGAGCAGCAGCGCTGCAAACATGATGGCAGACTCGTACAGAGGGATAGATGCCATCTCGCCGTAGTTATTGCCTATCAGGGCCGGCAGGGTATAGAACGGATCCAGCAGCGAACCGCGCAGACGCGGCAGGCATCCGCACACCATCATCACGGCAATGGTCTCGCCTATGCATTTGGACAGGGCCAGCACCACAGCCGCGAATATACCGGGCAGGGATTTACGGAGCACTACCTTGCGTGTGGTCTGCCAGCGTGTGGCACCAAGTGCGAATGATGACTCCCTCATATCGTCCGGCACAGTTGCGAATATCTCACAGAACAGGCTCACCATAATAGGCAGCACCATAACTCCCAACACCAGTGAAGCCGTCAGCAACGAATAGCCGAACTTGGGGATAAGAGTCAGCACACCCCAGAGACCGAAAATAACCGACGGAAGCGATGCCAATATATCCAAAGCCGGATTGACTATATGCTTGAGGAAACGCGGAGCATACTCGGTGATGAACACTGCCGTAAGCAGCGACAGCGGCAGCGAGAAGCAGATGCTCAGCAGCGTGACAGCCAGCGTACCGTGTATGAACGGCCTGAATCCGAACAGTCCCTGCGACGGTTTCCACTGCGTACCGGTAAGCAGTTCACCCAAGGTGCTCTTGTCAAACATGGGAGCCGCCTTACCCCATAGTGCAGCCAGCAGAGCTATCAGCAGCGCCACCGATGAGAATGAGAGTATCACCATCATGGTCTCCGACATCCTCTGGCGGAAGACTCTGCGTTTGGAACGGGACCGAAGCAGCAACTGAACCCCTGCGGTCATGAACAGCAGCACCACCACAATACCGGCCAGCAGGGTCATCAGTCGCGTGTTGTCACGCCGCAGACCTACACCCTTACGACCGCCGTTAAGCTTGCGCATTGACTCACGGGCCGATGCATTAGATATGCGCACGTACCCGTTGGGCTCGTTGAACTCCTGACCCTCGGATATCACGAACTTAAGGAATTCCAGCGATGCGGTATCGGCCGGGACACCTTTTGTAACCAGATAAAGGTTACGTGACGGGGGTGCCGGGAAGCGGCCCTCCTCTATGGCTTTGGCTATGCTGGAACGGGTGTCATAGAGTTTCTCATCGTCACTTACGCTTTTGTTCCCGTCAATGTCCAATGGCAGGACGGAAAGGCCCTCCTGCATGTTCAGGGTCTCGGAGTCATAGGCGTATGCCATGTTGTTGAAACCTATACCAAGCGGATCGTCTATCACCGCCTTGGATATTCCGGGGTCTCCATAGACAGCGGTACCGCCCAAGTCCTCCTGCACCGCATCAAACCAGGCGGCAAACGTCTGGGCTGCGCCGCATGCATCGGAGCGGGTATATACATGGATAGGATTGTTATCGGAGGTGCCCAGCAGCTGCCCCCAGGTTGTATATTCTCCTGTTACCCATATCTTGCGGGCATCATCGGAGGTTATACCGTGCTCCAGTATCTTGTCACGTAAAGGATTGGATGAACTGAAGACCGGCAGCACCGCATCCTTGGCGACGGTAAAGTCAATTGCGCCTTTCTCACGCTCCTCATCATGCGGCTCACGTGACAGCATGGCAAAATCAACCATTCCGTTAATAACATCGGTCATACCCTTACCGGCGCCGCCCGATGACAGGTCTATACGCACGGCCGGATGCCGGGCAGAGAATTCGTTGGTCCACTCCACTGCCATTGGATAGAGTGCGAATGCGCCTGATATTGAGATGCTTCCCTGAAGATTGTCCGTCTCTACATTATCCGTTTCCCTGTGTTGGCATGATGAAAAGAGCAGATATGCCGCCAGCAGGGGCGTAAAGGATTTCAGATTGCAATATTTAAAGTACATAGAATTGATGTAGTATTACGGAGCACAAAACTACACCATTATAATGTACTATCAAAGGAAATCAAACAAAATCTTCAAGGGTACGTGAAGAAAGATTGGCGTGAATAATCTGTTGGATATCACCGAACATATCCCTGATGCGGCATTTCTCCCTGTCAAGACCGAACTCACATTCAAACGAGTTGCCGCATATATCCAGACAGGATATCATTCCCACCTTCTCACCCATGGCCAGGATAACGTCAAGAACCTTGATTTCACGGGGAGGCCTGGCCAGACGGTAACCGCCGCTCACTCCACGCTCGCTGACAAGCATTCCCTCATTACGCAACTGAAGGAATATACCCTCCAGAAAACGGATAGGCACATTCTGTTCCTCCGAAATCCGGCTCATCGGAACTGCGGCCTGACCATATTCCCTGGCCAGTATTGTCAGAGCCATGATAGCGTATCGTGTCTTGCGTGAGAACATATTGAAGCATTCTGATTTGCTCCGTAAAGTTACTGTTTTTTTTCGGTTATTTTCGGTAATTTTGCAGGCCGTTTACAAAGAAAGGTTGAGTAGGATAACAATGTACGGTTATCCCGGAACAAGAATGAACAGAATAATCAGGACAATCATATTTATGACCCTCTTGCCGCATACTCTGATTGTAATGGGGCAGGAGGACACCATCTACTCTACCATTCCGGAGATTACCCTCATAGAACACCGCAACCTGTCGGCCATAAGCGGCACAATGGCTTCCGGTCTGCGCATTGACGCAAAACTCATGGAGACTTATCCCAGGATGTTCGGCTATACGGACCCGATACTCTACCTTCAGTCACTGCCAGGAGTATCCACCAACTCCGAACAAACGGGAGGCCTGCATGTTCAGGGTGGCGAATCATCACATAACATCATTACCGTATCAGACATTCCGGTTTACGGAAACATGAATTTTACCGGTCTGTTCTCTCTTTTCAATCAGGACCATTTGCCTAAAGTGGAGTTCAGCACGTCAACCAGAACACCTCATATCGGTGCCTATCTGTCACTTGACCATGTTGACACCATTCCGGCACGCCTGTCTGGAACCGCATCGCTGGGACTAATATCCGGACAGGGTACACTGCATGCCCCTCTGTCGGCCGATACATACCTGACCCTCTCTGTCAGACGCTCATTCATCAATGCCATTTACGGACCGTTGCTTGAGTATGACGGCAATCCATTAAGATACGGGTTCACCGATGCCAACGTAACTCTGTTACACCGGATAGACTCGCGCAACACTATAGATCTCAACGCCTTATGGAGTCATGATATTGGAAAGACCACATACGGTATTGCAAAGATTGACATGAATTGCTATTGGGGTAACACGCTGGCATCACTCAGATGGAGGCACCAGGGCAGGACAGTCAAATCAAAGACTTCAGTCTTTCTTTCCAGATACAACTTCCTGGGCGACATACGTAATGAAATAATAAATGGCGACATGAACGCCCATATAACCAATACCGGAGTAAGCACCGCCATCAACCTGCCGCACAATTACAACCTTGATGCCGACCTGAGCCTGTTCCACATACTGCCTCAGGATCCGCATGTTACTGACAATAAGGTAATAATGCCCTCCCAGCCCGTCCAGAAATCATTCCTGGGCAATCTGGCTATCAACCGACAGTTCAAAGCCGGGAGAAGTTGGGGTTTTACTCCGCATCTGCTCCTGTCTGCATACAATGTGAATGAAGGATATGAGTGCGTAAACCTGGACCCTGCGCTCACAATAGAACTCAACCTGTACAGATACGGTTCGTTCACTGCCGAGTCCGGCATTAAACACCAGTATCTGAGCCAGACAGGCATGACAAGCGCAGGGATGCCTAATGAGTTCTGGCTATCCGCAGGCCGTTATTACAAACCTCAGCAATCAGTTTTCGGAACCCTTACATATGACCTGGACCTAAAGCAGTCCATGTATGCGCTCTCTGTCCAGTTATACGGCAAGCTACTTACCAACCAACTTGAATATACCGGATTCATATTTGACCTCCTAACCCATCCATACAGGCTTGAGGACAACCTACTGATATGCTCAGGATACAATTACGGCATAAACCTGATGATTGCCAAGCAGGCCGGCAAGGTTACAGGATGGATAAGTTACTCATATGGCCAGTCTATCCGTCGGGGTGACGGAGAGTTGTTCCCCTCCTACTTCCACTCATCCCACGAGCGGGCGCATGAACTCAACACAGTCTTTTCTTATAAGATCGGCAAGTTTGATCTGGGAGGCAATCTCACCATGGCATCGGGCAACCCCTATACTCCGCCCAAGAATCTATATCTGCTCTCCAACTCTCTGCTCATCTATTATGATGATTACAACTCTGCCAGGCTTCCCATGTATATGCGCCTGGACCTTTCGGCTACATACAACCTGCCACGCCGCCGTAACCTTGAGCAGAGCATCAACCTGTCGGTATTCAACGCCACTGCCCACAAGAACTACAACATGGGATACATAAGAGCCGATGAGGACGAGTTGACCATACGCTACAAACTGGCAAAACTTGTAATCCCCGTGATACCCTCAATAAGTTATTCATGCAGATTCTGAGATGAAGATATTCAGATACATATTGGCTATACTGATTCTGACGGTCTCATGCACGCCCGAGCTTGCCGATTCACCCGAAATGATTGTCGTTGAGGGATGGATAGAAAGCGGCAGTGCCCCCACAGTGTTCATAACATCATCCGTATCCGTCAACTATGACAAAAAGGAGATGACAGACCTTATCGGTCATGTAGCCCTGAACGCAAACGTTACGGTAACACACAATGACCGGACATACACACTCCTGCCTAGTCTTAAAGATGAATACCTGCTGAAATTATGCTATACCACAGATGCTCTTAAAGGTGAACCGGGAGGAACATACCGGCTCCAAGTTGATTGGAAAGGCCTTTATGCCGAGGCCGTAACCACAATCCCCCAGCTTGGAAGCATAGATTCGATAGCTGTAGAGAGACACAGTTCCGCAGATACCCTGTATCTGGTCAAGGCGCATGTGGTACCACATCCCGATGTCAGATACTATCGTTTTTTCAGCATGGACGTAGAGCGTGACAACACATACCTGGCTTCATATATGGGCACGTATGACAGCCGCCTCAACAATGACATGGCGGTCGTCAACCGTGGGAATTCAGATCCCATAGTTATGCCTGACTATTTTTACCACCTTGGTGACAGCGTCAGTTTCAAGCTGGCGTCAATGGACTCTGCAGCATACCGGTTCTGGAGCAAACATGATGAGAACGTTATGTTCAGCCATGTGGCATTGTTGCCCTACTCCAGCAATATGACAGGCAATATTGAGGGCGGGCTGGGATACTGGTTCGGTTACGGAGTGAGTACATACGGGCTCCGCATCGCACAATAAAACCATAAGACTTTCAGTATGATGAGTGATAATAATTCCATAAGAGTAAAAGGCGCAAGGGTAAACAACCTCAAGAACGTGAGCGTGGAGATACCGCGCGATAAGTTCGTAGTCATTACCGGCCTGTCAGGATCAGGCAAGTCATCACTTGCTTTCGACACGCTGTATGCTGAGGGCCAGCGCCGGTATGTGGAATCGCTCTCATCATACGCACGCCAGTTCCTGGGCCGAATGAAAAAGCCGGAGTGTGATTTCATTGAAGGTCTGCCCCCCACAATAGCCATTGAGCAGCGCTCCGGCAACCGCAACCCCCGCTCCACAGTGGGTACTCAGACTGAGATCTACGAGTATCTCAAACTGCTGTTTGCCCGCATCGGCCATACCATATCGCCCGTAAGCGGCAAGGAGGTGCGCAAGCACAGCGTGGATGATGTGGTAAGTTTCATGCTCTCACAGCCCAAGGGTGTACGCTTTACCGTTCTGGCGCCGATGCCCATGCGCGGCGGACGTAATCTGGAGGAGCAGCTGCGCACATCACTTAAGGAGGGATTTACCCGCATCGAATACAAGGCCAATATAATCCGCATTGAGGACCTTCTCTCCGACAGCAAGCAACTGAAAGAACTCTCCAAGCACACCAAGGAGATTTACCTGCTCATAGACCGACTCACAACCGATGACTCAAAGGAGACTCTGAGCCGGTTCACAGACTCTGTGGAGACTGCGTTCTTTGAGGGAGGCGGCCAGTGCGCCCTGCGTTTTTACGATACCCACGATACATCACTACATAAGTTCAGCAACCGATTTGAGGCTGACGGCATAAAGTTTGAGGAGCCTACCGACAACCTGTTCTCATTCAACTCGCCAGTAGGTGCGTGCCCCAAGTGCGAGGGATTCGGACGTATAATAGGCATTGACGAGTCACTGGTCATTCCCAACCGTGCGCTGAGCGTATATGACGGTGCAGTGGTGTGCTGGCGCGGTGACGTAATGACCGGATGGAAGGATGACTTTATCCTTCACGCACAGGAGCACGATTTCCCGATATTCACGCCATATTACCAGCTTACACAGGAGCAGAAAGACTACCTGTGGCATGGAAGCGGCCGCGGCCGGGATGAACGGGGATGGGAGGAGACCTGTATTGACACCTTCTTCCGTATGCTGGAGAAGAGCCAGTACAAGATCCAGTACCGCGTCATGCTGGCCCGGTACCGCGGCAAGACCGTCTGCCCCGAGTGTCACGGAACACGCCTGCGCAAGGAGGCCGGTTACGTACAGGTGGGCGGCAAATCCATCAACCAGCTGGTTGAGATGCCCATATCGGAACTCAAGAAATTCTTTGATACGCTCACTCTGCCTGAGCATGAGGCCAAGGCAGCCAAGCGTCTGCTCATAGAGATAAACAGCCGCATACAGTTCATGCTCGATGTAGGTCTGGAGTATCTTACTCTGAACCGTGCCAGCGCAACGTTGTCTGGAGGTGAGAGCCAGCGCATCAATCTGGTAACATCGCTGGGCAGCAGCCTGATGGGATCGCTCTACGTGCTTGACGAGCCCAGCATCGGCCTGCACAGCCGCGATACCGACAAGCTTATCAAGGTATTGCGTCAGCTGCAGGAGATAGGCAACACCGTTGTGGTGGTGGAGCATGACGAGGAGATTATCCGCGCATCGGACTATATAATAGATGTGGGACCGGAGGCCGGACGTCACGGCGGTGAGATAATCTATCAGGGACCCACCAGCCAGTTGGAGAAGAATTCGGATAGCTGGACCGTAAAATATCTGACCGGCGAGGAATGCATACCTGTTCCGCAGTCACGCCGCCCGTGGAACAATTATATAAAGGCTTGTTGAAAAAAGGGATTCTTAAACTGATGACTGGAGAAAGTTTAGCTTGCTGGTAACTTGAAGAGGATCATGGAACCGGTATTATTGACCAGCTAAAGCATCTGAATACTTTATCAAAGATACATTTCTCATCTCTTTCACTTTCTCCACACATCCCTTTGTAAATCCGGACTTGGAGAAAAGGAAGAAATGCTTTTTCTGATAG
>CADCLI010000067.1 GCA_902802285.1 uncultured Bacteroidales bacterium | reverse complement strand
GCTAAAGAAGTGGATGCGGAGGTGCAGTCATGATCCGGGGAGCTATATTTGACGCAGACGGAACTCTGCTGGATTCCATGGGAATCTGGAAGGATGCCGGGGCGAGATATCTGAAAAGCTTTGGGAAAAAAGCACCACCCGGGCTTTCGGATATTCTCTGGAATATGAGTATTTCCCGTTTGATCCTGATGGATACAGACTGGTGCTGGTCAATTCCATGGTCAAGCACTCGTTGGGAAATGAATACAACGAGCGCCGTGAGAGTTGCGAGAAGGCCGTGTATCTTATGAACTCACGGTTCGGAAGCGTAGAGACCCTCAGGGACGCCAACCATCAGATGCTTGACGACATCAAGGATAAACTGACGGATCAGGATTATCTGCGCGCCAAATACGTACTGGATGAAAAAGAGCGTGTGCTGGCCGTATCTGACGCTTTGGAGAAAAGTGACTACGAACTTGTGGGCAGGAAGATGTACGAGACCCATTGGGGACTTAGCCGCGAATATACCGTAAGTTGCCCTGAACTGGATTTCCTTGTGGAGACGGCTCAGGAGTGCGGAGTTACCGGAAGCCGTGTGATGGGTGGCGGATTCGGAGGCTGCACCATTAATCTGGTACGGGATACTATCTGTGACAAGTTCACATCAAAGGTCAAACGCGATTATGCGCGCAGGTTCGGAATCATACCCGAAATATACAACGTCAACATAGGTGACGGTTCCAGAAGACTATAACAAACTAACAACAAACTAAATAACAACAAACAAAATGAAAAGAACAAGTTTAATCGCTCTCGTGGCAGGCATGCTGGCACTGACTGCATGCTCACAGAAAGAGGAAGCTCCGGTCCTTAACAAGGCTGACTTCCAGATGGAGTTCACAGGCAAGAAGACTGACCTGTACAAACTGACCAACAAAAACGGTTGTGAGGTTTGGGTTACCAATTTCGGTGCCCGTATCGTGGCAATCATGGTTCCCGACAAGTACGGTAAGATGCAGGATGCCGTCATCGGATTCAAGAACATCAAGGATTACACCACACAGCCCAGTGATTTCGGTTCGACAGTAGGCCGTTACGCCAACCGTATCAATCAGGGTCAGATCACTCTGGACGGAGAAACCTATCAGTTGCCGCAGAACAATTTCGGTCACTGCCTGCACGGAGGTTGCACTCTTGAACCGGAGCCTATGGGCTGGCAGAACCTGGTTTGGGATGTCAAGGAGGTTAAGGGCAATGCAATCACCCTGGTCAGGAACTCTCCCGACGGCGAGGCCGGTTTCCCGGGTAATGTAGTGGCAACCGTAACCTACACTCTCAATGACAAGAACGCCATTGATATAGTATGGAAGGCCACCACTGACAAGAAGACTGTCATCAACATGACCAACCACAGTTACTTCAACCTGAACGGTGACCACTCTATTCCTGTCACAAACCACATCCTTACTCTCAACGCTGACAATTTCACACCCTGTGACGACACTTACATGACCACAGGTGAGATACTGCCGGTTGCAGGCACTCCCATGGACTTCACCAAGGGCAAGGCTATAGGCAAGGAGATAAACAACTATGACTATGTACAGCTTAAGAACGGTAACGGTTATGACCACAACTGGGTCCTGAACACCAAGGGTGATGACACCAAGTGCGCCGCCAAGTTGTACAGCCCCATCACCGGCATCTATGTTGAGGTTTATACCAACGAGCCCGGTATACAGTTCTATTCAGGAAACTTCCTGGACGGCTCTGGTATCGACAAGCAGGGTAACAAGATGGAGCAGCGTACCGGCTGCTGCCTGGAGACACAGAAGTTCCCCGACAGCCCCAACAAGTCTAATCTGCCCGGTTGGTACAGCGCAGAGCTTGTTCCCGGTCAGGAGTACTACAGCCACTGCATCTATCAGTTCGGCGTGGAATAATAACGAATCTCTAATTACAAACAAATAACCAAATGAACAACAGTATTATTGAAGCATTGTCTAACAACGGTTTCAAACCTATAGACTATGTAGTATTCGTTGCCTATCTGGCAATTCTGATTTTCCTGGGATTTTTCCTGTCCCGCAGTAAGAACGGTAAAGAGAAGGACTCAAAGGACTACTTCCTGGCCGGTAACACCCTGACATGGTGGGCAGTAGGTGCTTCACTGATTGCCGCCAACATCAGTGCCGAGCAGTTTATCGGTATGTCAGGTACCGCTTTTGCATCAGGTATCGCAATCGCAGCATACGAGCTTATGGCAGCAGCCACCCTGCTGGTTGTAGGTAAGTTCCTGCTCCCCGTGATGATTGAGAAGAAGATATTCACTATCCCGCAGTTCCTTCGTGACCGTTACAATCCGGGCACAGGTCTGGCTTTCTCAATCTTCTGGCTTTTCCTGTATGTGTTCATCAACCTGACTTCTGTAGCATGGCTGGGCGCCCTGGCCATCAAGCAGATCCTTGGCTTGCCCAAGATTCCGGGCATGTTCCTGGGTATGGAGGTTGATATGACACTTCTGGTCATCATCCTGGTTCTTTATCTGATTGCCGGTATCTACTCAATCTACGGTGGTCTGTCATCAGTGGCATGGACCGACGTTATGCAGGTTACATTCCTGGTAGGTGGTGGTCTTATCACCGCATACGCCGCTCTGGTTGTTATCGCCAAGGACCTGGGTCTGGAAGGCGGTGCAATGGCAGCTCTGGGCGAGGTTTACCATAAGCTCAAATCAATACCGGGCGACTCACACTTCAACCTGGTCGTTAACCAGGCCAAGACCCCTGATGCTTATTTTGACATTCCGGGTATCGCCGTTATCGTAGGTGCCCTGTGGCTGACCAACCTGGGTTACTGGGGTTTCAACCAGTACATCATCCAGAAGGGTCTTGCTGCCAAGAGCCTTGACGAGGCCAAGAAGGGTATGGTATTTGCCGCATTCCTCAAGATATTGATCCCGTTCATCGTATGTATCCCCGGTGTATGCGCATTCTACATCATGAAGGAGCAGCCCGAGCTGTTTGCAAAGCTGGCCGGTAGTATTGAGCGCTCTGATGACGCTTATCCTTTCCTTATCCGCAACTTCACTCCGGTATTCGTAAAGGGTCTGTCATTCGCAGCTCTGAGTGCAGCCGTCATCTCATCACTGGCTTCAATGTTCAACTCAACATCTACCATCTTCACGATGGATATCTACAAACAGTACTTCAAGAAGGATGCATCTGAGAAGAACCTGGTTAACGTAGGCCGTATCACTTCAGTTTGCGCTCTGATCATCGCTCTCATCGCAGTTTATCCTATCATGGGTGGTGCCGACCAGGCATTCCAGATCATTCAGGAGTACTCAGGATTCGTATATCCGGGTGTTGTGGTTATCTTCGGTCTGGGTCTGCTCTGGAAGCGCGCTTCAGGTCCCGCAGCCGTTGTTGCAGCTATCGGAACATTCGTATTCTCAATCCTGTTCAAGGTGCTGATGCCCAACGTTCCGTTCATGCTCCGCATGGGCTATGTATTCCTCTGCCTGGTTGCCATCTTTATCCCGATGTCACTCTATAACAAGAAGAATACTGTTGAGGCCGACAAGCTTGACCAGCACACCATCGATGCCCAGATGAAGTGGTCATCTATTCTGTTCTGCATATCGGCTATCTGCCTTGTAGTATCTATCATCGGCGTAATCAATCCCGTTCTGCGCGGATGGGGCTTTGAGGCTATGTTCTTCCTGACCGCCATCCTGGCTGTTCTGGGACTCTACCTGCGTTCAAATGCCAAGGATAAGGTTCAGGATGCCAAGGCTGTCGGTATTGACCTGGAGCTCTTCCACACCGACAGGACATTCAACATCGGTGCCCTGGGTGTTATCGTGATTCTGGTTATCCTTTACGTAAGTCTCTGGTAATATGCTGGAAGAACTTAAAGAGAAGGTATTCAAGGCCAACCTTGATCTCGTCAAGCAGGGTCTGGTGATATTCACATGGGGTAACGTATCGGGCATTGACCGTGAGAAAGGCCTCGTTGTGATAAAGCCCAGCGGCGTTAACTATGACGAGATGAAGGCAAGTGATATGGTTGTTGTCTCCCTCGAAACCGGTAAGATGGTCGAGGGGGACCTCAATCCTTCATCGGACACCCCTACTCACCTGGTTCTGTACAGGGCATTCCCAAATATTAAGGGCGTGGTGCATACCCACTCTACCTATGCCACCGCATTCGCGCAGGCCGGGCGTGACATTCCTAACATCGGAACCACACACGCCGACTATTTCTACAAGGACATTCCCTGTACGCGTGATATGACCGAGGCTGAGGTTAAGGGTCAGTATGAACTGGAGACCGGTAACGTGATTGTGGATGAGATTCTGAACATCCGCAAGATCAACCCCGACCACACTCCCGCCGTGCTGGTAAAGAACCACGGCCCGTTCTCATGGGGCACATCACCTGACAACGCTGTCTATAACGCCAAGGTGATGGAGCAGTGCGCCAAGATGGCGTTCGTAGCCCTGTCGGTGAATCCGGAATTGACAATGAATCCGCTTCTGATTGAGAAGCACTACAGCCGTAAGCATGGCCCCAACGCCTACTACGGACAGCGCAAGCGCTGACCGCAGTACAATTGACAATTGATAATTGACAATTGACAATTATGAAGAAAGAGAATGTTGTTAAGGAAAAGAGTTTTGATTTCTCCGTTAGGATAGTCAATCTCTATAAACATCTTACTTCCAACAAACAGGAATATGTGCTTTCCAAACAACTTTTACGAGCTGGAACCAGTATTGGCGCTAACATTTGTGAAGCGGAACAGGCTCAAAGCACCTCTGACTTCATTTCTAAGTTGAGTATCTCTCTAAAGGAATCATGTGAAACAGATTATTGGCTCAAGTTATTACATAAAACAGACTATCTAACCGATTCTGAATTTTCCAGTATTAATTCCGATAGTAAAGATCTCACTAAGTTATTGACGTCAATTATCAGGTCTCTTAAAGCACAAAAAAATGATTAATAATTCATGATAGTTGATATTTCTCAGGAGACAGCAATTGTCAATTGTCAATTGTCAATTATCAATTAAAATTTTTAAGACTATGTTTGATAATTTTGAAATTTGGTGGGTTACCGGTGCACAGCTCCTTTACGGAGGCGATGCAGTAGTTGCAGTTGACGGTCACTCAAAGGAGATGGTAGATGGTCTTAACAAGAGCGGTAACATACCCGTTAAGATAGTATATAAAGGTACTGCCAACAGCAGCAATGAGGTTGAGGCCGTAATGAAGGCTGCCAATAATGACAGCAAGTGCATAGGTATCATCACCTGGATGCACACATTCAGCCCCGCCAAGATGTGGATCAAGGGTCTGCAGGCTCTTGAGAAACCTCTGCTCCACTTCCACACACAGTACAATACCGATATTCCTTGGGACACCATCGATATGGACTTTATGAACCTGAACCAGAGCGCCCACGGCGACATCGAGTTCGGTCACATATGCACCCGTATGCGTGTAGCCCGCAAGGTTGTAGTAGGCCACTGGAAGAGCGTTGAGGCTCAGAAGCAGATTGCCGTATGGGCCCGCGCCGCTGCCGGCCGTGCCGATGCACATAACGTACGCTGCCTTATGTTCGGTATGAACATGAACAACGTGGCCGTTACCGACGGTGACCGCGTTGAGTTTGAGCAGCGCATGGGTTACCATGTAGACTACTACCCCGTATCATCACTGATGGATTACTTCAAGAAGGTGACCGACGCCGAGGCCGATGCCCTGGTTGAGGAGTACAAGAAGCTCTACACCATCAAGATCGATGAGAGCGGTGAGAAGGTATATTGGGAGAAGGTCCATAACGCAGCCAAGGCTGAGATTGCACTGCGTCGCGTCCTCAAGGATGAGAACGCTACCGCTTTCACCACCAACTTTGACGACCTGGGTGACGCCGATATCGACGCCCCTGATTTCTGCGGATTCGACCAGATTCCGGGCCTGGCATCACAGCGTCTGATGCAGGAGGGTTACGGTTTCGGTGCCGAGGGCGACTGGAAGACAGCCTGCCTGCAGCGTACTCTCTGGGTTATGAACCAGGGTATGCCCAAGGGTTGCTCATTCCTTGAGGACTACACCCTGAACTTTGCCGCCGACTGCACATCAAGCCTGCAGAGCCACATGTTGGAGATCTGCCCGCTTATTGCTACCGGCAAGCCCAAGCTGGAGGTTCATTTCCTTGGCATAGGTATCCGCAAGCAGCAGACCGCCCGCTTGGTATTCACCTCCAAGACCGGCCGTGGTATCAAGGCAACCGTTGTTGACCTGGGTAACCGTTTCCGTCTTATTACCAGTGAGGTAGAGTGCATCGAACCCAAACCGATGCCCAAACTGCCGGTTGCATCGGCCCTCTGGGTTCCGCAGCCCACATTTGAGATCGGCGCAGGCGCATGGATACTGGCAGGTGGCACACACCACAGTGCTTTCTCATACGATATCACTGCCGAGTATTGGGAGGATTTTGCCGAGATGTGCGGTATAGAGTACATCGGTATCGACAAGAATACCACTATCAGCGGTTTCAAGCAGCAGCTCAGAAACAACGAGGTTTATTACATGCTCAATAAAGCCCTGAAGTGATATGGCATACGATCCCAAATCAGTTATTGAGAAAGGTCAGGCCATACTCGGTATCGAGTTTGGCTCGACCCGTATCAAGGCTGTGCTCATTGATCCTGAGTACAAGCCGATAGCACAAGGCAGCCACACCTGGGAGAACCAGTTGGTTAACGGACTGTGGACATACAGCGTTGAGAGTATCTGGTTCGGCCTGCAGGACTGCTATGCCGACCTTAGAAAGAACGTACTCAGTCAGTATGAGGTTGAGATTGAGAACCTGGCAGCAATAGGCATAAGTGCCATGATGCACGGCTACATGCCGTTTGACAAGCATGGCGACATACTGGTTCCGTTCCGCACATGGCGTAACACCAACACCGCCAAGGCAGCCGCCGAGTTGTCTGACCTGTTCGTGTTCAACGTACCTCTGCGCTGGAGCATATCACATCTGTATCAGGCTATCCTGGACAATGAGCCGCACGTAAAGGATATTGATTTCCTGACCACTCTGGCAGGATTCATCCACTGGCAGCTCACCGGCAAGAGAGTTCTGGGTGTTGGTGACGCATCGGGTATGATTCCCGTTGATCCCAAAACCAAGACCTACAATGCCGAAATGGTAGACAAGTTTGACAAGCTGATTGCCACCAAGGGTTATCCCTGGAAGCTGCTTGACATTCTGCCCAAGTCACTTGACGCAGGCCAGGATGCAGGCGTGCTGACCGAGGCCGGCGCCCGCAAACTGGATATCACCGGTCATCTCAAACCGGGTGCTCCCATCTGTCCCCCTGAGGGCGATGCAGGCACAGGTATGGTGGCCACCAACGCAGTACGTCCGCGCACCGGTAACGTATCGGCCGGTACATCATCATTCTCAATGATCGTGCTTGAGAAGGATCTCAAGAAACCGCATGAGGTGATTGATATCGTGACTACTCCCGATGGCAGCCCCGTGGCTATGGTTCACTGCAACAACTGCACCAGTGACCTGAACGCATGGGTCAACCTGTTCAAGGAGTTTGAGGAGATCATGGGTATTCCCGTTGATATGGGCAAGCTCTTTACCAACCTCTTCAACGTGGCACTGAAGGGTAATCCTGACTGCGGCGGCATTATGAGCTACAACTACGTATCGGGCGAGCCTGTTACAGGTTTTGCCGACGGACGTCCGCTGTTTGTACGCTCCGCTAACGACAAGTTCAACCTGGCCAACTTTATGCGCGCTATTATAAGCGGTGCTATCAGTGTGCTCAAGGTTGGTAACGATATCCTGTTCAACGAGGAGAAGATCAAGGTGGACCGCATTACCGGTCACGGCGGTCTGTTTACCACTCCCGGTGTTGGCCAGAGGATTCTGGGCGCTGCCCTGAATTCACCTATCTCCTGCATGAAGACTGCAGGTGAAGGCGGTCCCTGGGGTATGGCTATCCTGGCATCGTACCTTATCAACAACAAGAAGAAACAGTCATTGGCTGAGTTCCTTGATGATCAGGTATTTGCCGGCGATACAGGCACATCGGTCGCTCCCACCCCCGAGGATGTGGCAGGATTCAATGCCTATATTGAGAACTACAAGCAGTGTCTGCCTATTGAGGAGGCCGCTGTAAAATTCAAGAAATGATACAAAAGGGGACAGTCCCCTTTTGTACCATTTTTAAGTAACCATTTAATCAAACTATGAAAAAGATTTCTTTTAAACTGTTTGCACTGGCTGCTTTGGTTTGCTGCATGTCGGCCAGCGCTGCCAAGCCCAAATTCCCGCTTCTGCCCACAGCACCTTATGATACCATCATCGATGGCCAAAAAGTAGCCCTTTATACTATTAAAAAAGGTAAGGTGGCTGCACAGATCATCAACTACGGCGGATTTGTGGTAGGCCTTTACGCTCCTGACAAGAACGGTGAGTACGCCAACCTGGTCACTCACTATGATGACATCCACCAGTACATGCGTTACAACATGGGTATGGTGGGTCCGGCTCTGGGTCGTTATGCCAACCGTATCGCCAACGGTAAGTTC
>CADCLI010000066.1 GCA_902802285.1 uncultured Bacteroidales bacterium | reverse complement strand
GATATGTATGATTACATCATGAACGGTCGCGTTCAGGATGATATACGCCTTGAGGATAATGATGCAGTAATAGTCTCCCCGCATTCTATTCTGGTCAATATCGACGGTCGTGTCCGCCGGCCCATGTTCTATGAAATGAAGGAGGATGAGAGCCTGGACAAGCTGATAGGTTATGCGGGAGGTCTTGAGTCAGATGCATACCGTAAGGATGTCAGGGTGATCAGGATGGGTGAATTCCAGCGTCAGATATTTACTGTAACCAAGGAACAGCAGCAGTCTTTCATGCTTTCGGATGGCGATTCGGTTTATGTTGATTCCATCCAACTGTCTTTCAGTAATATGGCCGAGGTGCGCGGTGCAGTCTACCGTGCCGGCAAGTTCCAGATTGACGGTGGTATAACAACCGTCAGGGATCTTATAGAAGCTGCCGGTGGCCTTAAGGAGGAGGCGTTCCCATCCAGGGCTCTGCTGAGCAGGACCAACCCTGACAAGACTCTGACAAACCTTTCTTTAGACATTATTGGCCTGATGGAAGGACGTGTCCGGGATGCCAAGCCTGTTTGATGTGGGTGAGGTCAAGACATTCAGCGTCTATGGTGAGGTGCTTTTCCCCGGCGATTACCGATATGCGGACAATACCAGTATAGAAGACCTGATACTTCAGGCCGGCGGCCTTAAGGAGGATGCATCAATTGCAAAGGTTGATGTGGTGCGCCACAGCCGCGACAAGAATGCATTGGAGAGGTCTGACTCCATTACCAAGACATTCTCTTTCAAGATTGATGAGAATCTGTCCATTCTGGATAACGATTTCCGGCTGATGCCGTTTGATGAGGTTTATGTACGCCGCAGCCCGGGCTATTCTGTAAACCGCCGTGTGGTGGTGGACGGTGAAGTTACATTCCCCGGCTACTACTCACTCCAGACCAGTACTGACCGTCTGAGCGATATCATGTCAAGGGTAGGAGACCTGAGTCCGGAGGCTTATCCCGAGGGCGCCCGTCTGGAGCGTCTGATTACAGCCGAGGAGAGAAAACATATGCAGAGTATTGCCGAATCATTGTCAACCAATGACTCGATAACGCTTCAGAGAGTACTTCGCAAACTTGCAGAATCAACCACTTATGACGTCGGCATCGACCTTAAGGATGCCATCGATAATCCCGGAAGCGCATCTGATATAGTGCTGCGTGAAGGAGACCGCATCTACATTCCGGTATTCAACAATACCGTTAAGATAAACGGTGAGGTCATGTTCTCCAATACCACACCGTACGTTAAAGGCAAGAAATATAAATACTATATAGACAGAGCCGGAGGTTTTTCACAGAATGCCCGCCGAAGGAACGTATATATAGTATATGTGAACGGTTCGGTGGCCAAAGGAAAGCGCTGTTCTTCCAAACAGGTTCAACCCGGCTGTGAGATTATTGTTCCGGCCAAAAAGGAACGTGAC
This sequence comes from uncultured Bacteroidales bacterium, assembly GCA_902802285.1. Lineage (GTDB taxonomy): Bacteria > Bacteroidota > Bacteroidia > Bacteroidales > Bacteroidaceae > Colenecus. The sequence goes on along the minus strand of CADCLI010000066.1, from coordinate 10,236 downwards.
GGTCTGAAGACTACTGAAATACTGAGCCTGGGTTCGACATCAGCATCATTGGCAACGGTGGTACTGGCACTCATGAATCTCTTAAAGTGACGGTCATGGATAAAAGCAAATATGAATTAAAAGGCTCTTCCGATTTTCTGGGATTGCTGAAACTGCTTTGGGACCATCGTGTCCGTATAATACTCAACTGCATATACGGCGGACTGATTTCAATCATCGTGGCATTCAGCATCCCCAAGGAGTATACATCAGAAGTTGTAATTGCTCCTGAGGTGTCAGGCTTAGGTGGAATATCAGGAGGCTTGGGCGCGCTGGCATCGATGGCCGGTATCAATATGGATTCCGAAGAAGAGGCTATTTATCCCCAGTTGTATCCCAAGATCGTATCAACGTCTCCTTTCCTCTGCGATCTGGCATCTCTCAGTGTTGATGGCATATACAGAAAAGACTCCATTTCAACCAGTCTATACAACTATCTTGTCAGGTATCAGAGGGAACCTTGGTGGAATAAGGTGTTGTCGGCTCCGTTCAAACTGATAAAGAAGGAACGCAAGGAACTTCTTGGTGAGGGAATAACGCTTGATGCCAAAAGGCTGATTTCGGAACGGCGATGCTCATTGTTGCGGCGATAATAATCGCTTTGCTTATCCGTGACAAAAGAAGATCTAGGCGAGAGATCATAAATAAAGAAAACGCCAGAAAGGATCTGGAGAACACCCAGAGAATGTTTGACGAGGCCCGTGAAAACTACTTCAAGGCACAGAAAGCATATGCGGAATACAGTGATCAGCATATGGGCGTTACCAAACTGCAGTATCTCATGGAGCAGGAACGCCTGGAGAATGAAAAGAATGTGGCATATAACCTGTATAGCCAACTGGCCCAACAGATGGATATGTGCAGGACTAAACTGCTTGAAAAGACCCCTGTCGTGGTTTTGCTTCAACCCTCAACCATACCCTATAAGGCAACAACGCCCAGAAAGATAATGATAGGACTTCTGTTTGTGTTTCTGGCGTTTTTCGGTACAGCTGCATGGATTCTGATGCAGGAGTTTGTATTTGCTGAAAGAGCGTGATGGAATTCCTGTTTGTCCTGACCTTGCTGATTGAGTCCGGGGTCCTGATGTATCTGGAATACAAAGCCTGGAGATCAATCTTTACACCTATGTCTTTTTTGCTGTTGCCGTATCTGGTGGTGCTGATTGTGTCAATAGCGATGTCAGGAAAGATGGGTTTTGTGGAATTCTACTATCCGAGCATATTCATTTGGATAGTAGGATTATTCTTTTTTGCCATACCGGATTTTCTCTTGGCCGGATATGCAGGTAAATACGGGTATACTGACCTTAAGTCCGGGATTGACGATTCCCCAGCGGGCATGCCTCGTGTCTTTGTCCTGATCGGAATAGCTTTGTTGCTGCTGTTCTCATACCGGCTTTTTGTAACCATCCGTAGTTCACAGTATCTGATCGGTTCCGATCAGTTTGCCGAAGAATTTGCAGGATTTGGCTTTTGGGGCCATCTGAAGCGTTTCTGCAGCGTCATGCTGATGCTCTTTATCTACTATCTGGACAAGAATAGAAGATGGTTGTGGCTGCTTATTGTAGGCTTGTTCCTGATCAATATCATCAATATGGTCAAGGGAACCATGATTATTCCATGCGTCACAGGTGTTATGCTCAGATTGGCATCGGGTAAGATGAAGATAACAGGTGCTTTTGTCGGGTGGCTGATTCTGAGTTCTGTCGCAGTCTTTTTCGTTACATTCTTACTTGCCATAGTGGTTGTCAACAAGATGGAGGTGAATGACAAGATCATAGTGTGGATATTCCAGCGTTTTGTACATTATTTCTCCAGCGGCACACTTGGACTCAGTGTAGATATGGAACTTGGTTTTCCCGATTCGGGACCGTTCCAGGTTATCTGGACACCATTCATAAATCTGATAAACCAGATCAGCGGCAACGGCGAGATACTCTCTCCTGTAAACCCGATATTCCACTTTACAGGAATAAGTCTGACCAATGTGAGGACAATGTTCGGTACACTATTCATATACACCAATTATCTTCAGTTCTGCCTCTACACGATGGGGCTGAGCTTTATCTGCTATTCGCTGAAAATAATAACCGTCAGACTGACCAATGTCTACATCAATACTGTTCTGTACTATCTGTGTGCCCTGTTGGCAATGGGTTGGTTTGAATTCTATTTCTTTCACCTGGATATAATTGAGATACCGGTAATGATCCTGATACTTCATGTTATAGATTGGGTGTCAAGGATTTCTGTAACTGATGCAAGAACTGTAAGAACGATATGACTGCCATAATTCTGATAAACTGGAACGGTGCCGATGATACCATCGCATGCCTTAAATCGCTTGATAAGGCACATGGCGATTTCCTTGTGGTGGTGGCTGACAACGGCTCTACTGATGACAGTCTCAAGCGGATAGGGGATTGCGTGCAGGAACTTTCCATAAAAGTTGATTTACTGCCGTTGGACCGTAACTGGGGCTTTGCTGTGGGGAATAACAAGGGAATAGCACATGCCATGAGGTACAATCCCGATTCATATATGCTTCTGAATAATGACACCGAGGTCGAACCGGATTTCCTGAGCCGTATTGAGGATTGCAGGAGGAAACATCCCGAGATAAAGGTTTTCGGTCCACTGATATTGTATTGGTCCGACAGGGGGCGTATCTGGTCATGCGGAGGAAAACTGACATTCGGATCACGTAAGGCATATTACAGGAACCGTCCGGTCTCTGATGTCAGATTGGGTGAAATATTCCCTGTTTCGTTCATCTCAGGGTGTGCGCTGTTTGCGGATTCTTCGTTGGTGCAAGACAACGGACAGTTGCTTACGGAGAGGTTCTTTTTCGGCGAGGAGGATTATGAGTTTGCACACAGGATGCGGATTGCCGCCCGGAGGATGGCAGTTGTCCCGGATTCGGTCATATATCACAAGGTTAGTGCATCTTCACGTAATGCCACAGAAAAGTTCAGGCTTGGGCGTGACTATATCTATTACCTTGGCAGGTTGATAGTGGTCCGTGAATACTACAGCCGATTGTCATCCTTATTGGTCCGGATATTGAGTTTCCCGCTTTGTGTACACTATTTCAGACTTGACGGGCTTGACTTCAGGAAAGCATTCAGACTATCATGCAGGCTGATGTCTGACGCAAAGAGAAAGCATGGCATCTCATATGATGATTTCAAGGCTATAACTATAGACGGCTCTTATTTCAACAACTGATGGAGAAAAAAATAAGACAGGTTGTATTGCTGTATTCAGCGACTTTTATGGGCGCTGTACTGAATTTTATTGCTTCAAAGGTCAATACAGACTTTCTTACACCTTCAGAATACGGTGATGTCAGATATGTCCTGAATTTCATACAACTGGTTTCATGGGTGGTGCTTTTCGGCTGGTTCATGTCAGGAAGCCGCCTGCTTGCTTTGTCAGATCACAAGAGTAACAGTGCAAGGATCAGAGGCGCGCTGCTCATTTGCCTGGCTGTTTCGGCAGTCATGCTGATGCTGTCTACGTTAGTGGTAGGTCTGTTCCATAGGGATAATCCTGAACTCAGACATCTGTTTTTCATTGCCATGCCGGTTGCGGTTTATCCGCTATTGACAAACTACATGAATACTACCGCTCAGGGTGACAATCATATCGGAAGACTGGCCTTAGCCAGAGTCCTGCCGGTACTGTGCTATATTCCTGTCGCACTGATGCTGTACAGGTTGTATGGTGCCGATTCCAAGATGGTCATATTGCTCCATTGGGGCGTATGCTCTATAGTCATGATGTTGATCGTAATCTCAACCGGACCGTCATTCAAGAGGTTGAAACCGCATTTTGCGGCACTTAATGAGGAGAATAAGAGATACGGAATAAAACTATATTGGGGGTCATTGGCAATGGTTGCCACAAACTATCTTGCCGGAGTGACATTGGGATGGTTCAATGAAGATAATTCAAATGTGGGGTTCTATACTCTGGCATTGTCTCTGGCGCAGCCGTTGTCATATCTTCCCGGAATTGTCGGTACCACCTATTTCAGACACTTCACACATGAATCCTGCATACCGGGTAAGGTTTTTGTATATACACTCATAATAACTCTGGTGTCATGTCTGGGTTTCATATTATTGATAGGACCGGTTGTAAGTCTCTATGATAATTCTTACGGCATAGTGGCAAGATATGCGTCTCTCCTTGCTGTCGGTTTCAGCATACATGGAATAGGAGATATGATTAACCGTTATCTGGGCTCCCACGGTCAGGGGATAACCATCAGGAACTGCAGTTTTGCATGCGGAGCAGTCAAGATCGCAGGCTCCCTGCTGTTTGTCTGGTTATGGAATGTGAATGGAGCGGTACTGACTCTGATAATCAGTTCGATGGTTTATTCTTTATCACTTTATATCGGATACAGATCTTTCATTAAAGTAAAATGACTTATCTTTGTTGGAATAAACCAAGCAGGTCATCAGATAATGAAACACTCACTTCTGTTCTTAGGCGCATTGGACTATCCGAATGTCCCGCAGGCAGGTGATGCTATAAAGAACCGTTTTATTGTTGACTTATTCAGAAGAGAATTAAAGGGTGTTGATTATGTCGATACCCAGCGTTGGAAAAAGAATCCTCTGATCCTGATCCGGGTCATCCGGTATCTGCTGACACGCAGGTATGACAATATAGTCATTTCAACGTCAAACGTCAGCGCCTACAGGTTGATACGTCTGACAACATCACTTCATCTCAAAAGCCGTATCTACTATTTCATGATCGGAGGTTATACTCCCGTAAAGATTAAGAACGGGATATACAGACCGGAGCCGTTCAGGAAACTGGAGCGTATAATTGTTGAGGCGGATAAGGTGTGTCAACTGTACAGTGAGGTGGGGATTTACAACACTTACCGCATGTACAATTTCAAACCTGTCCTTTATGTCCCTGATATCAGCACACCTCATACAGGACGCGTCAGGTTTGTATTCCTGTCAAGACTCACAAGGCTGAAGGGTGTATTCAATATCATCAATTCGGTAAGGATATTGAATGCGGAGGGTTTGTCGGATCGTTTTCAGGTGGATTTTTACGGCAGGATCGATGCAGATATAAGGGAACCTTTCATGAGAGATGCCGATGATCTTCCTAATGTCTCATACAAAGGCTTTCTTAAACTGGATAGTCCCGAAGGCTATAAGATCCTGTCCGGATATGATGCCATGTTGTTTCCCACAATGCATCTAACAGAGGGTTTCCCCGGCGTTATTGCAGATGCAGCTATGGCGGCATTGCCGGTGTTGGCTTCTGATTGGCAGTACGCCAGGGAGATAATCGGCGATGGCCGGTGCGGTATCCTGTTCCCGATGGGTGATGACAAAGCTCTGACTGGATATATGAAAAAGCTGATAGAGAACCGTCAGATACTTGAACCCATGAGAAAGAATGCGTTGGAACGCAGCAACGAATATAATGTAGACAAAGTACTCACCAGGGATCTGATAACCCTGCTGGGAATGGATAAACCGATAACAGACTGATATGTTTATAAAAGATATCATCAAAAGGATCGCATCATTCATAGGAGGGAGAAATCCCGAACTGATTGTAAGGATACGTTACAGACTCCGTTTCCATAAAAGGATTGATCTGGATAACCCTAAAACCCTGAATGAGAAGATCCAGTATCTGTCACTCCGGACTGATACCACCGAATGGTCCCGTCTGGCCGATAAGTATGCCGTAAGGGAATATGTCAGGGATTGTGGTCTGGCCGATACATTGAATACCTTATATGCCGTATGGGAAGATGCCGATGAGATTGATTTTGACAAACTTCCTGACCGGTTCATCCTTAAGACGACCAGTGGCTCCGGAAACTGTGTCATTGTCAAGGATAAGAGTCAGATTGATAAGGATGGCATCCGGAAATACTTTAAAAAGATGCTTAATACCGTTTACGGTCTCTCTGAAGGCAACCCTCATTACTCCAGGATAAAACCGCGCGTCATAGCCGAGGCACTGATACTGAATGATTCCGAGTCGGCAAAGCATTCCACATCACTTATTGATTACAAGATATGGTGCTTCAACGGCAAGGCTTATTATATATGGGTCTGCACAAACAGGACCCATAGCGGTACCAATGTCCTGGTATATGATACAGACTGGACCGTACATCCCGAGCATTGCAATTTTACCAGGTACTATTCGGAAGGTAAAGTGGTCCCCAAACCCAAAAACCTGGACTCGATGCTCTCCATGGCCGAAAAACTTGCAGCTCCGTTCCCTGTTGTCAGGGTGGATATGTACAACATAGACGGTCGCATCTATTTCGGCGAGTTGACATTTACAGCCGTAGGGGCACTTATGAACTGCTATTCGGAGGAATTCCTTCTTCACACAGGTCAACTTATTAAACTGTAACTGTATTTGCTGCAAGACTCTCCTTGCTTTTTTTTGCTTATGTTGCCATAGAAGATTGTAATAATACTATCTTTGCAGGGCAATGAAGGAGGGTTTGGTTTCAATAATAACTACTCTGTATGATTCAGGCGATTATATAGCCCGAACCATAGAGTCGGTCCTGCGTCAGACATACACCGACTGGGAGCTTGTCATTACTGATGACTGCTCAATCGACAACGGACCGGCAATAGTGGAGTCATACGCCTCCAAAGATTCCAGAATACGTCTGCTCAGACTTAAGGAGAACGGAGGTCCAGGAATTGCCAGGAACAACTCAATAAGGAACTCACAGGGGCAGTACATAGCATTCCTTGACAGTGATGACTTGTGGAGCCCGGACAAACTGGAGCGCCAACTGGCCCTGATGAAAGAGAAAGGCTGCGGAGTGGTATATTCCAGTTATAAGATATGTGATGAGTCAGACAAGGTCACCGGCCTGATCAGATGCAGAGGGAAAATACCATACTGGCGCATTGTCTGTGACAATGCCATTGGTTTTCTGACAATGATGTATGATACCCGTGTTACAGGCGTGGAATATCTTCCGGAGTTGCGTAAGCGTCAGGACTGGGGCCTGAACATAATTCTACTCAAGAAATGCCGTGTGGCATACGGAGTCAAGGAACCTCTGGCCTGTTACAGGATCCGTAAGGGCTCAGTATCGCGTGACAAGTTATCACTCATCAAATACAATGTAGCCATATATCACGAGATAATGGAGTATTCCAAAGTAAGGGCAGTGCTGACATTCATTCTCATATTCCTGCCATTCTATTCCGGAAAGAAGATTCTCAATTATCTGATGACTCTTTTTTATCGGAACAGATGACCAATAATTTAACTTTCCTCTATCCGGATACTATTATTACTGACTATAATTACGCAATTCATATAATTAACAGAATGAAGAAAGTATTGTTTACAGCAGTTCTGGCCCTCGTAGCAGCAGGTGCCAGCGCACAGGAACCCAATTTTACAATGGGTGGCGGATTCGGCGGTTTCGGCGGATTCGGCGGTCAGCAGCAGACCAATGTCAAGTTTGATGAGTATGTAGCAGCCCCTGACGGCTTTGACAAGGAGCGTGCAGGTATCGACCGTGGTACCGTTCAACTCATTGAGTACAAGTCGGAGTCAGTAGGCACAACCCGTAAGGCCAATGTATATCTGCCTCCCAAGTATGATCCCAAAAAGAAGTACAGCGTGCTGTATCTGCTCCACGGTATCGGTGGTGACGAGTGGGAATGGATGAATGACGGTGGTGTACCCAATATCATCATGGATAACCTTTATGCAGATGGTAAGGTGGCCGATATGATTATCGTTATGCCTAACGGCCGTGCTGCTGTGAATGATTCACGTGAGGGCGGTTACGGTTCAGCCGGTGCATTCGGTGTATTTGACAAGGACCTTATCGGTAGCCTTATCCCTTACATTGAGAAGAACTTCAGCGTATATACAGACAAGGATCACCGCGCTATCGCCGGTCTGTCAATGGGTGGCGGCCAGTCACTGAACTTCGGTCTTGCCAATCTGGACAAGTTCGCTTACATAGGCGGTTTCTCATCAGCTCCCAATACACAGCGTGCAGCTCAGCTTATTCCTGATGTTGAGAAGGTTAAGAAAGAGAACAAGCTTCTGTGGATGGTATGCGGCAGCCGCGACGGTCTGATCGGCAACAGCACTCAGCTCAAGGCATTCTGCGATGAGAACGGAATTCCCTGCACACTGATCAGTTATCCTGACGGTGAGCACAACTTTGTTGTCTGGAAATATGGTCTCTACAAATTCGCCCAGCTGATATTCAAATAATCCAGGGCGGTTATAAAGCTATAAGGACGGTTCTTGCTGTGTGGAGATATTGCACAGAAAGAACCGTCTTTGTTGTGTTATTCCGTTTTTTCTGCCTATTTTTGAGAATTGTATCAAAGTCCGAAATAACGGTGTCGCTATATCGTTTCTTCTCTTCCTTTGTCAATTCAACTTGATTGTGCCTGAGGATAATGTCATTAACCTCACCATCCGTATTTGCTCTACTAAGGTCTACCATCAGTTGCTTAAACCTTGGCTCTGTCATATAATCAATAATGTTGTGCATAAAAACCGTTTTTGTAAAGCCTCTTTCAAGGTTTCTGGTTAAACTTTGTTTTCAAAATCTTCGTCATCCAAATAATCAAATAGCCATTTCTGCATTTCTAATTTCCTATCTAATAGTTTGTCTATTAGCGGCATTTTTCTCCATTCTGGAATATTTTTGTCTTCACTGATTGCCTTGATAACTCTGTTCAAGTTTCTGTAGGCTGTTTTAACTTCTTCTTTAGTCGGCATTAGTCAATGTTTAAATTATTAAACATGCATTTATCTGTTTGACACTGCAAATTTAATAATTTATTCGTTATTGGAAATAATAATTGATTGGTTATTTGGGCGCGGTTTGAAATATTTAACAATTTAGTGGGAGTCTGGTGCATGAGGGACTTTCATGCTTTAGAGCATGCCCATGCTGAACGTACAGAGCTAAACAAGGCCGCCGATGCTCTCGCACCAGCGGCCTGACAATCACTTAAGTTCTAACGCAGGCGGCAGACTATCTTCACAGACCATACACAAGGCCGCCCGGCATTTACATCTTAAAGTATTATGTAAAACTTACTTACACGCCCCGCCGCATTTTTCCTTCGGCAAGGGTGTTGGGCTGCGACCGCAAAAGTGGCACCGCTTGTGCCGGCATTGCTCAGGTCGAGGTCTTCTGGTTCAGAGCCGCTGCCCAGCAGTCCACCCTCACCTGAAGCACAGACCATCTGCTGCACGTTGAGGATTATCATTTCCGTTTCGGGTTTCTGATATATTGTCTTCATAGTTATTGTTCCTTTCTATTCGTTAAGTTAATGTTCAGTTTACTTAATCACCAGCTTCTTGCCGTTCACGATGTAGAGGCCCTTCCGTGGGTTATCCACGCGCTGGCCCTGCAGGTTGTAGCAGGCATTGCTGGCAGCGGTCTCCACGCTCATGCCGTTGATGGCCGTGGTCTGGCCGAAGCCGATGAACGTACGGGCACCAGCCAGAGCAGGCAGATAGGCGGTGTGGGCACCCAGTGTGAAGGGATTGAGAGTCTTATAGAAGCCCACGCCCTTGTCGCCGTTGAGCAGCACAAAGATGCCGGCTTGCTGAGTCTCACTTGCGTTCACGCCTACGAAACCGTTATCGCTCGTGTCGGCAGTTGCCGTTGCAACTACAGGAACCTGATAGGTGCCCTCTGCGGCCTTCAGCAACACGCCTTGACCAGCAGCCACACCGCCTACCAGCTTGTCAAAGGTGACACCCTCTTCAACGATAAATGCGGAATATGCATCCAGCCCGTCAACTGCGCTGAAGTCCAGAATGTTCTCGCTGCAATAGGTGGCGTAGCCAACAGAGGTGACAGAAACGGTCTCATAACCGAATACTTCAATCTTTGAGATTTGGCAGTTGTTGTCGTTAGTAAGTTTCAAGGTATAGACTGTACCGGCTGATTGATGATTTACATCAATGTCGAAAGTATGATCCTGAGTAGAACCCGTAACTTCAGTGCTAGCTACATCATCACCATCAAAGATATTAAATGTCACTTTTCCTGAAGCACCGTTTGCACCATATACTTTTATCTTGCTCACATTGAAGTCAAAAGCCGGGAAAACAAGTGATGCATTATTCTTTCCGAAAATCAAAGCGATTCGCTTATCGCTACTCACCAAGGACT
>CADCLI010000065.1 GCA_902802285.1 uncultured Bacteroidales bacterium | reverse complement strand
CAAGGCGGCTTATCAGGGCATCAGCCGATATATTCCAATAGACCTCATACGTATTGGGTATGATCATGCAGAAGACTGTGGCGGGTGTGTAGCCAAGCGAGTCCAAGAAAGAGGCATCATTGAGCCGTGAAGCAATCTGTGCCGAGTCTGTCATTATCTGGCCGGCTATGGACTTAGCCATCTGGCCTACCGTACGGGTGCTGTTTATGGTAATACGGACCGGTGTCTGTGCTCCACTCAGCAGCATGTTTGACACTTGCTTGGGGGTGGCACCGGATTGTATGGTATAGCAGCCGGTATGAATATGACTGTCATAATCGCGGCGCTTGAGCAGATAATCCAACGCCTTGGTTCTGGCATCGGGGTCAGATTCCATAATGCCTTTCAGTATGCTTTGTTCAGTATCGGTGGGACCAATGTATATCCGATAGTCATCACATACTGAAACAGGGGTGGTAAAAAGCCTGTAAAAATAAAAAACGGCTCCGGCTCCTGTAACAAACAGCACCGCGGCAATGATAATGATAATCCTCCTGGCCATCGTAGTTTGAAGTGAACGGCTACAAAAATAGTGATAATGTACGTTCCATGTGCGGTTTTTTAATAACTTTGCCTACATCAGAATAACAACTAACGATTAAATAATGAGAAAAATCTTTTTCCTGCTTACACTGACGGCAGCCCTGTCAGTAAGCGCCAAGAATGAAGTAACGGTCAATGTCCACGCCGACAAACCGGGTGCCACAATCAATAAGAACATTTACGGACAGTTCTCGGAGCATCTGGGAACCTGCATCTACGGCGGTCTGTGGGTTGGCCCCGATTCAAAGATTCCCAACACCAACGGCTACCGCACCGATGTGCTCAACGCCCTTAAGGAGCTCGAGGTTCCCGTAATGCGCTGGCCGGGCGGCTGCTATGCCGATGAGTATCACTGGATGGACGGCATCGGCCCCAAGGAGAACCGTCCCGTCATGGTAAACAACAACTGGGGTGGCATTGTCGAGGACAACAGTTTCGGTACCCATGAGTTCCTGAACCTGTGCGAGCTTATCGGCTGCGAGCCTTATATCTCATTGAACGTTGGTAGCGGATCGGTAGAGGAGGCTGCCAAGTGGATTGAGTATATGAACGCCGCCGACGGTCCGATGGCCAAGCTTCGCAAGCAGAACGGCCGTGAGGAGCCCTGGCACGTAAAATATATAGGTATAGGTAATGAGGCTTGGGGTTGCGGCGGTAACATGCTGCCCGAGTACTACTCGGATATTTTCCGCCGTTACCAGACCTACTGCCGCGATTACAACGGCACACAGCTCTTCAAGATTGCCAGCGGCGCCACCGACTATGACTATGAGTGGACCGAGGTCCTGATGAAGAAAGTAGGCTCTATGATGAACGCCGTATCCCTGCACTACTATACCGTATCAGGTTGGGTGGGTGCCAAGAAACCCGCTCTGGACTTTACAGATGAGGATTTCTACTGGTGCTTAGGTAAGTGCCTTGGCATAGAGCCCGTCATCCAGAAGCATCTGGCTATCATGAGCAAGTATGACCCCGATCACAAGATTCCGTTGCTGGTAGATGAGTGGGGTACATGGTGGGAGCCGGAGCCCGGCACACAGCTCTATCAGCAGAGCACCATGCGTGACGCCCTTGTTGCTTCACTCTCACTGGATGTGTTCCACAAGTACTGCGACCGCATACAGATGACCAACATAGCCCAGGTGGCCAACGTGCTACAGTCCATGATCCTGACCAAGGATGACAAGATGGTGCTTACCCCCACATACTGGATATTTGATATGTACAAGCCTCACATGGACGCTACCTATATCCCCACCGACCTGGAGGGTGTAGAGGTTAAGCTTACTCCCAACGAGCGTTATGCCGCCAATCCCGATGAGACCGCCACACGTCCGCTGCCGCTGTTCAGCTCAACCGCATCAAAGAAGGACGGCAAGCTGCACATATCAATGTCAAACGTCAAGCTCAACGAGGCTCAGACCGTAACAGTAAAGCTGGACGGTTTCAAGGCCAAGTCTGTGAAAGGCAATATCCTGACAATTGAAAATTGAAAAGAGCTTGCGGTTCCGCAAGCTCTTTTTTTTAAGAGCGATAGACGAGACTCGAACTCGCGACTTTTGGCTTGGGAAGCCAACGCTCTACCAACTGAGCTACTATCGCAAAGCGCGGCAAAGATAGCTATTAATTCTCAATTTTCAATTCTCAATTCTCAATTTGTCAAGCGGGTTGGTGCTGCGGACGCAGTAAATCGTTTACTGTCTTTACAGGATTGAAGGTAGTGAGCGGGACCTCTACGAATATTGTGTTCCAGTCACTCATGGCGCCGTTCCAGAGGCCGGGCAGTTCCAGGGCCTTAAGCTCCCGTCCGTTCTTGGACTTGCTTGAGATGAATCCGGTGGCGGGGTCCACATGCTTGGGCAGGTCAAACTTGCCACCTTTGTAGCCGCGCAGGGCGCAGACCAGATCAACGGGATTGAAGTGAGTGCCCTGGGTGAACATCTCTTTCTTGCGGGCATCATTCAGGTCAATCTGTGAACTCTCCAGAATCTGGGGCGATACGGTTCCGTCAGAGTTGTATGCCAGGAACGGGCCGCCGCCGGGCTCGCCAACGTTCTTTACCATACCGCACACGCGGAGCGGACGGTCCAGTTTGATGTGGAGCCATGCTGCCAGCTGCTTGTCGTCAAGTTTGTCAATCTCCTTGTTGCGGCAGCACAGTGTCTTGCTTACGTAGTCGGATATCTGCTTGAGTTGGGCTTGGGTGTATTTGCCGCTGTCCAGCAGACGCAGGTAGTCAAATATTTTGCTTTGTGCCGTTACCAGTATGCCGGCAAGCAGTTTCTTGTAGATTACGGTATCTGTCTTGAGATGATCGGGAACTACGTTGTCTATGTTCTTGATGAAGACTATGTCGGTGTCCAGGTCATTGAGGTTCTCAATCAAAGCACCGTGACCGCCCGGGCGGAACAGTATGGATCCGTCGTCGTTGCGGAACGGGCCTCCGTCGGCAGCTGCGGCAACCGTATCGGTGCTGGGCTTCTGCTCGGAGAATGTTATATCGAAGGTAGTGCCGTAACGTTTGGACAGACTCTTGGCACAGCTTTGGGCCAGGTTCCTGAATATGTCACGATGCTCATTGGATACGGTAAAGTGCAGATGAACCACACCGTCTTCGCCCGATGCATACATGGCGCCTTCGGCCATATGCTCCTCAAGGGGAGTCCGTGCAGAGGTGCTGTACTTATGGAACTTGAGTACTCCCTTGGGCAAGGCTCCGTAGTTGAGGCCTTTAGACTCAAGAAGATTGGATACTACAGCCTTATAGCAGCCACCGGCCATGAGTTCCCTGACGGACTTGCCCTCATTGGCTTTACAGCACTCGTCAAGATCGTTGTAAAAGGCAAACTTTTCTATTCCGTCAAAGAAGGATTTCTCAAACGGAGTGGTGGGGACGTCGTAACTTGCATCCAGGAATCCGAAAAGATCCTTGAACATGCGGCTGGCCGCACCTGATGCCGGTACGAACTTGGTTATCTTGCGACCTTTGCTGCAGTAGGTGTCCCATGTCTTGATGTAACTTTCACACTGGCTCTCGTCAATGGCCATGATGCCATTGCCTATTGAAGCGGCGGATTCCAACTCCAGAAACGGGAATCCGTTCTTTATGAGTTCCAACTGTGCTTTTACATTTTCTGCGTTTGTTCCCTTCTTTTTAAACTGTTCAAGATCTTTTTCGTCAAACATAAGTAAGCCCTCTTTTATCTTTGTGAACCCAAAAATAGCGTTGTTTTTTGGATTTGGCAAAGAAAAGCGGATGATATTGACGTTTGAAAATAAATTCATAATTTTGTATCGGATTAAATGATAACGATATGAGAAACTTAAAGTGTCTGATTCTGGTACTGTCCGCATTTGTTGCAATGCCTGTATGGAGTGAAAACGCAAATGAAGATGAAAAGTATCCCGAGATAACTTTCGATAAGACCACCATAGATTTCGGTTTGTTTGACAGGGCTCACGGAGACAAGACCTGCTGGTTTGTGTTTACAAATACCGGTAACAAGGAACTGCAGATCCTTTCAGCCGGTTCATCATGCGGATGCACAGTCCCGGAGTTTCCCAAGACAGCCATCCTGCCCGGTCAGAAGGATTCAATCAAGGTTACATACAGCGGCTCTACCCGCAGGGTCGGTGTCGTAAAGAAGACAATCTCACTTACCACAAACTGCAAGGTAAACTCCACATACCTTTATATTATGGGAGAGATGGTTGAGGAACTTGTGGCAGACAGGGTAAAGCCTGAGGAGAAAAAGTGACCCGGTTACCTGATGCGCCTGATATCGGTAACGGTGAGCGTATCGGGGTCTGGTACCCTGAACTTTATTGAATAACCGTCAAAATCAAATCCGTACTCACGGTCGGGATTATCCTGATATCGTGGCCGCGGATCTTCAGAGAGAATACCCCGGAGCGCTTTGAGTGTTCCGGGTTTTGTTTTTGCTGCCAGATGGTCCGGTATCAGGACACAGAGACGGTGCATGCTGACGCTGCCGGTGAATCCGGAGGTGGCATCCTGAATACAATCCGTGTATGGAATGTAGGGTTTGATGTCATAAATGGGAGTGCCGTCCATAAGATCGGGGCCGCTGACGTGCAGTACCGGCCCCTCAGGTGTGTTGAGCTCAATGAAATCCAGCCTGACGCATGACAGACCTATAGGGTTGGGGCGGAAGGGCGACCGTGTGGCGAATACGCCTAGCCGTGTGTTGCCCCCCAGACGCGGCGGGCGTACTGTGGGTGACCACTGTTCGCGTTTGGCCTCCGAAAACTCCCAGATGAGCCAGATGTGACTGAACCCTTCCAAGCCCCTCAGCGAGTCTGTATTCCGGAATTCGGGATTGAACACTATGGTGCCCTTCAGATCGGGCACCAGCCCGCTCTGGCGTGGAATTCCGAATTTGCCTGGAAAACCTGTCCTTATAGTCGCTATAGGTCGCATTCTCTGCAGTTTGGCAGCAAATGTACGTAAAAAACAGAATACATTCAGATAATGTAGAAGTACGTCGGGATAAAAATGAGAAAACTCCTTTTATATCCGCCCGGTTTGCACTAAATTTGTGAGTTATGGTTACACCAAGGCGGTTATATGGATTATCGGCACTTTCTGCGGTGATGCTTATGATGGTTGCCGTCAGTCTGTCTGCACAGGAACTTCCGGTTCTGAATACATTCAGTAACAGGACGTTTGTGGGTACAATGGATGTGTCGTGGCCGGTCCTGTTTGACCGTTGCACATTCCGTACGGAAGGTGCAGTGCTGAAACATTCATACGGAGCCGTTTTCCGAAACTGCCGTTTTGAGGGTTCGGGCGGTATCCTGTATGTGGCTGAGAGCGGCGACGGCATAATCCTTGCTGACTGTGAAGTGACAGGCTGCAAAGAGATGATGATGACCAGACAATATGATCCCGCTTACAGGAATTACATAGCAGGCATTACCGTTAACGGTGAAGAGTGCTCAGTCCTGGATGAACAGGAGAACCTGATCGATATGGAGGGACTTGAGATTGCGCAGAGCGCACGCGGTGAGTCCGAAGGACCTCTGTTTATGGTGATGAGCGGAGAATGTAAAGGCCGGGGTAACGGAGAGATCGCATATCTTCGGGTGCGTGGCCTTGAAAAGGGTATGTTCGTGGGATGGCGCTCACCGGACGATGGATTGAGACTCGTGGTGGATGATGATGGCTTTGGCTGCAGGGTATACTGTCAGGATGTAAGCAAGATCAGGAGCACGTTGGTTTCGGCATATACCGAGTACGGTCTGGAGGCGGCATTTGATATTCCGGCAAGATGAAAAAGGCGGGTTTTATCATATGCTTTATGTTTATTTGCCTGACTGCATGCAGGCAGGTCCCGTTCAGGAATGCGGATCTTACCGCCTTTGACCTGAATGAGAAGGCCATCTCATACCTTTGGAACAATCTGGACAGTGCTGAGCAGTACGCCCGGTTTGCGCTGGATGTGTCACGCCGTCATTCTGATGAACACGCCAAGGCTGTGAATACGCTGGCACGCATTGCGTTTATCCGTATGGATTATACGAAATCCTGGGAACTGTACAGTTCAGTTCCGTCAATAACCGGCAATACGCTGGAGCTGGTGGCTTCGCAGATAGGGCTTATGAGAATATGCCAGCGTACATCGGATAATGTCTCTTTTTACGAATACCGTAACAGTATACTGCTAAACCTGCTTGCCCTGAACGAGGAACGGGAAACTCTCAATGAGGCTCAACTGAGTCGTATGTACTCGTTGGAGCGTTCGTTCCGTATGGAATCGGCCAGATACTGGTTTGAATTGGAGTTGTCCGAACAGGCCGGGCGTGAGATGGAGTATGTGGTGCCGGACAACCGCCTGCGTGAAGATCATGACCGTTACCTGATGTATACTTACATGCATGGCCTGGGGATAGGTATTGAGTCAAACGGTCAGGAGAACATAGCTCAGTTAAGGCTGCGCAGCCTTGACAACTGCCTTCGCAGTGCGGTCCGTTATAACAATGTGAGGATGCAGGCGATGAGTATAAGTGC
Organism: uncultured Bacteroidales bacterium; assembly: GCA_902802285.1. Classification (GTDB taxonomy): domain Bacteria; phylum Bacteroidota; class Bacteroidia; order Bacteroidales; family Bacteroidaceae; genus Colenecus. The sequence continues at coordinate 4,240 of CADCLI010000065.1, read as the reverse complement.
AATATGCTCCCTGCTGCTGGAGTACGGCACGGAAAATGTACTGTCGGGCGTGAGTGATGATATGCTGCATAGGCTGAATGCATCGGACGTACAGGCAGAACTGCTTCCTACGCAACTTGCGCTCAAGGCGTTGCAGCTTTCTGCATCCTACGGCGGGCAGTTTGAGATCATTGAGTGCGAGCGCCTGCTTGCGTCGTGCTACATAGAACGGGGATTGTATGATGAGGCTTTGGGGGCTTTGGGTACGGCTCTGGACCTGCTCAATACCAATTTCCGTCTTAATAGTGCCGGGACCAATGAACTGGAACCTCTGGAACCCTTCAGGAGTGACGGCCGGATAGTTGAGGAAGAGTGGATGGATGCAATGCCTCACGGGGTAGTTCCTGAATGCATGGCGTCATTGCGTGAGCAGATGAGTCTGGCATATTCCGGCCTTGATGACAAACTGGCCTCGGACTACAACCGTACCGTTTATCTGGAAATCCAGAAGACAATTCGTCTTGACCGGCGATATGAGGCCCGTACCATCATGCTCAGAAAGGCCAACAACCGTCTTACCGGTATGCTGTATGCAGTCGCAGTGGCCATAGTCCTGCTGATTGTGTTCATATTGCTGTTCAATAAGCGCATCAACGTGGCCAACAGGAAGTATGTGGATATGTTGCAGAAGACTGTGCGGCTTTGTGAGAATATTCTCAGACCGGCCCCTGAGGGGATGGGTGTCAATGAGTGGCTGAACAGTATCGCAGTTCCTGAGCTGCAGGCCCTTACCGGAGCCGATACGGTCCAAATCAGAGAGGACGGCGAGATATGCGCATCTTGGGGCGGCAGGCGGGCCAGCCGTGATAACCGTGCCGTCCTTTACACCGTGGCTCCTTATCTTAAGGCGGCGGTGCGTAATGCAGATGAACTTATCGGGCAGTCAGACCGTCTCAAGCAGGCCGAGAAACAGCATTATCTGTATCGTATGCATGCCGAGAACAACAAACGCGAGAATCTGGCCCGCAAGACATGCTGTCAGGTAGTAGCCGAATGCCTTCCGTACATAGACCGTATGCGATCCGAAGTAAGGCATCTTGCCGTGATTCCTGCAGGAAGCGGGCAGTATGAGCAGAGCCTGCAGTACGTACGCGAACTTGCCGAACGCATAAACCAGTACAATGAACTGCTTTCCCAGTGGATACGCATACGTCAGGGAGTGGTTGCATTGAACATAGAGAGTTTTCCGGTTCAGGGACTGTTTGACATAATCAGCAAGGGATGCCACAGTTTCAGTCAGAAAGGAGTGCAGCTGAACGTGATAAAAACTGACGCCGTGGTGCGAGCCGACCGTGTGCTGACCCTGTTCATGATAAACACTCTGGCTGACAATGCACGCAAGTTCACTCCATCGGGCGGAAAGGTTACCATCGAGGCTGTACAGGGTGATGATTACGTGGAGATATCGGTTGCAGACACAGGAGTGGGCCTGAGTGCTGAGGATGTGCATATGATACGTGACGAGCGTGTCTTTGACCCGGACCAGATAGGGCAGGGGGAGCGAAAGGGCAAGGGAAGCGGATTCGGCCTTATGAACTGCAAGGGAATCATTGAGAAATACCGTAAGTTTGATAATCTGTTCAGTGTATGCAGTTTTGATGTGGAGAGTACGCCGGGTAAGGGAAGCCGTTTTTCCTTGCGGTTACCCAAGGGTATAAGGCGTGCCCTGATGGCGCTTGCGGTAATCTGTCTTGGTGCGACAGTCCATGCCCAGGAGGCTGATGCCGCTCAGGACAGTCTGATAGTAAAGGCTTACAACTTTGCTAACCAGACATATCTGTGCAATACCGAGGGACGGTTCGGGGATGCCTTGTCTTATGCCGACTCTGCCTTTGATGCCCTAAACAGGGATTACCTGCTGCAAGGCGGATCGGAGGATATGCTTCTTTCAGTGATGGATGACCTTGCTCCGGCCGAGACATACTGGCTGGAAGACGGATTCGCTACCGACTACGAAACGATACTGTGGCTCAGGAATGAGATTGCCGTATCCGCCCTGGCCATGCGTAACTGGGTGGTATACCGATATAATGATGATGCATATCTGAAACTGTTCAAACTATATTTCGGAGAGTGGAAGATAGAGGAGGACTGCCGTGAACTTCAGAGGTCCAACAGCAACCTTTCCATATCTGTCATGGTGTTCGTGCTCATTTTCATTACGGTCCTGACAGTCAGATATGTGGTACATTCGCGCCATTGGCTCAGGTTCCGCAGTGACCTGCAGCAGGCTATCCGCGTGGTAAACGGGATATCCGGGCAAACAGCCGTAACCGATCTGGACAGTTTCAATGCAGAGGATATAGTAAGACGCCTAGTAGACGGGATATTCATAGAACTTGACCATCTTATTGATCTGCGCTCATTCATGATAGTGCTTAATGATGATGGCCGGATCATTACGGCAGTCCATAATGACGGACCTGCAGATGAACGCCTGGATGACCGTGTAAACGCCTGCATGACAGGTGGGGAGGAACAGAGTTCGGCCGATGGCTTATGCCGTGCCCTGCCTCTGATGCTGAACATGGATGGCTATCAGCAGCAGATAGGTGCTGTGGGATTCCGTTTGGAACATGATGCTGATGAGACATGGCAGATTGTAAAGGGAATGATATCCGGTTACCTGGCTACCGCACTTTACAGTTGCGTCATCCGCTTTGAGTCAGGTTTCCGTGACATAGAGCAGATAGAGGAGGAATCCGAACGCATCCGTTATGAGGAGAACCGTCTGCATGTGAGCAACCTGATTCTTGATAACTGTCTGTCTACACTAAAGCATGAGACGGTGTGGTATCCCAACAGGATTGTCCAGATGGTGGAGGCCAATCAGGTTCGGGATATGCAGGAACTTGTGGATTATTATCGGGAGATATTCGGTATCCTGAGCCAGTATGCATTATCTCAGACAAGCGGTCAACTGGTTCACCGTGAAGTGGTTCCAGTGAGTGAACTGACTGAAAAACTGACTGAAATAAAGGGCAGACTTCAGAAAAAGACAGGATATGAAGGGACGTTCAGCACGAACAGAACGGATCTGAAGGTCAGCGCCGACCGCGTGATGCTGGATTATCTGCTGGAGAGTCTGGTATGCCGTGGAATGGAGGAAGGCGGCGATATGCAACTCATCGCTATGGCAGATGGCGGATTTGTTCGTTTTGAGTTGCACCGCAAGTGTGCCGCTCCGTCATCGGATGTCCTGGACTGGCTGTTTACGCCTCTGAATAACAGGGAGAATATGGCATATGTGATATGCCGTCAGATAATACGTGAGCATGATGAGGCTTTCGGACATCCCGGATGCCGAATCAATGCCGAGAGTGAAAAGGACGGTATGGTGATATGGTTCACTGTACCCATGGCCGGGAAATAAACTGCATGATATGGATAAATACAAGACAATCGTTGTAGAGGATGTGTCCCTGGAACTGAAAGGGACATTGTCAATCATCCGTAATGACATCCCCGAGGTGGAGGTGATCGGTACCGCCCAGACGGAACGCGAATTCTGGAATCTGATGGATGGCGGTGCACAGCCTGACCTGGTCTTACTGGACCTGGGTCTGGGCGGATCGACTACAGTTGGTGTTGACATATGCCGCAAACTGAAACAGAAAGGCGGCGTAAAAGTCCTGGTATTTACAGGCGAACTCCTGAACGAGAAACTATGGGCGGATGTGCTTGACGCCGGTGCCGACGGCATTGTGCTTAAAACCGGTGAACTTCTGACCCGTAACGAGATTATGGATGTGATGAGCGGCAAACGGTATGTGTTCAACCAGCCTGTACTGGAAAAACTGGTGGAGCGTTTCCGCAAGACCGTTACTGAGGAGGGACTCAGGCGCAGTGCCGGAATAGAGTATGATATAGATGAGTATGATGAAAGGTTCCTGCGGCATCTGGCATTGGGCTATACCAAGGACATGATCAGTGAACTGCGCACTATGCCGTTCAGTGCCAAGTCATTGGAAAAACGTCAGGCTGACCTGGTGGGACGTCTGTTCCCGGATGGAGAACAGCGTGGCGTGAATGTCACCCGTCTTGTTGTCCGGGCTATAGAACTGCATATCATAGATCCTGCAAATCTTGAGGCCGATGAATAGACGCTTTTCGGGTTGGCTGCACCCTGCGGTAATCTATCTGTTACTGCTCATCCTGGTTATCCTTGTATCCTGGATAGGAAGTATAATGGAGATAGGCA
>CADCLI010000064.1 GCA_902802285.1 uncultured Bacteroidales bacterium | reverse complement strand
AGGCGGGCGGCGAGGCTTCGGCGGCGGTTTTGGCGGTGGCGGTGGTGCCAATGCATCGGCTGCGGCTCCTGCACGCCGTTTCAACGGTCGTGACTGGAGCGGTAAGGCATCAGAGCTGCCGGAACTGTTTGATGAACTGGGCATAAAGCTTGATGCCGAGGTGGTTAAGAACAGCATTCGTGAGTATGATATGGCTGTTATGGAAGGCCGTGAGCCTGCTCCTGTAGGCAAGCGTCACGCAACCGGTATCATAGGCTCGGCACGTCGCGGTGCCGACGGCAAGTATGACACGTCAACCTATAACATTGACGATGCCAACCTCTCAATCCGCGTGCTGGCTCCGTCTACCCACCACACCATGGGTGGTCTTAAGATTGACCTGGACCGCCGCGTCCTGGATGAGAACGGCAAGGCCATTCCGGGTCTATATGCTGCAGGTGAGGTTACCGGCGGATTCTTCGGAGGCAACCGTCTGGGAGGCAACGCCCTTACCGAGTGCATGGCATCTGGCCGCATCGCCGCAAAGGGCATTGAAAAGGATTTTAGATAAACTGCAATATAGCCCATGAGCCGTGGTTTAGTTATTCTCCATACCATAATATCAGCACTATATTTTATAGTGACATTAGGTCTCATGGGCTGTAATGACCAAAAAGAGTATAAAGAACTTAAAACTATAGAGAGTCTTATTGAGACGGACCTTTCGGCAGCAGATAGCTTGTTCAGAAACGTGGATGTGCCTAAAGATGATCATTCTATGGCACTATATTCAATACTAAAAACTCAACTTGATTATAAATATTATAGAGAAATACCTGATGACAGCATAATACGTATTGCAACCAATTATTATGGTGACAAACGTAAAAGTCACCATGCAGCTATGGCTTGGTACAGTCTGGGGTGCGTATCCTCCCAACTGGGTGATGAAATAAACGCGGCAAAAGCCTATCTTAAAGCATTGGATCTGTTTAGTGATACATTGGTAAGATATTATATGCTTACTGAACAGAATCTGGGTAATATCTATCAGGAACACGCCATGAACTCTGAAGCTATGACAATATTCAGTTCATGCCGGAATAACGCCATTCGTCTTAATGATTCGGCAGCTATAGCTTTCTGTGATTACAATATCGCCAAGTTGTATCTGGTAAGATATGACTATAAAAGGGCCTTACCTTTACTTAATGGTATCCTGAACAGCCCGTGGTTATCTGCCGATACCAGATACTACCCATATCTGCAATTGTCCAAAGTGTTCTTGTTTGATGACTCAAACCGTAATATTGACAAGTCGCTTATGTATGTAGACTCATTCATAACATTAAACCAAGGCAGAGCGCCGAATGGGGTGGCATACTCATTAAAAGCTGATGCCTACTACCGGTTACAGCAAACTGATTCGGCCCTTTACTACTATAAACGTTCGGTAAAAGAAACTTCTGATGTTAGGACAATTACTATGTCCGCCTTTCAAACGAATGGATGGATTCTGTGGTATCATCAACAGATTCAGGCGATATATACAGGACTCTAATAAGCCATTCACAGAAACCGCAGGCAAGCATAGTACCAAAAATCGTCATTATTGGATTAATCGTAATTATTGCATTTGTCGTGATATTAGTGGTGCGTAAAAAGAATGCCCATATCCAATCTGTCACAGAAATCCATTCCCAGAACCATTCTGAAATCCTTTCAGACTTTAAACAAGATATAATTAAATTTCAGCAAGGCAAATTGTTTTTAAAAATGATTTCTGTTATTAATGAGGATACGTCTTTATCTAGGAAAGATTTAAAAGGTCTAAAACGTGAATATCGTACCTCCCTGCCTAGATTGAGGTCATACCTGTTTGTTACGTATGGCCTGAATGTAGATGAAATAGATATGTGCCTGTTTGCGTTGTTAGGTTTCAAGGTTAAGAATTTCAGTTTGTTCTCTTTTCGCAGTCCGGCAGGCAACAGATCTCTCAAATACAGGATAAAAACCAAATTGCCAGAATCCGTTTTTAATGCAATTTTTTAGCTTACTATGTGTTCAGTGAACCTATCATCTGGCCATCCGGCAGATAGCCCGAATAGGGACTGACGCATCGCGCTGCAACCAAAGAGAGTGCCACAGTAGTAAGCATTCGAATAAATATAGTATTGTTGTTTTGAAACGGCTATACGCTCCAGTTGGAGCGTAAAAAACTTCAGTTGGAGAATAAAAAACTCCTTAAGGGGGCATCTGTTCACTCCTTAAAAATGAAACGCCTTACATCCAGCCTCATGGCCCTGGTATCATGTGAATGCACCTTGACCGGCTTGTCCAGCAGTTCATGGCCCACCTTAACCATACTTGCAGTATCATTCCGCTCCTCATAAAGCCGGAACAAACGGTAAAGCGGAGTGATTCGTGACGGACACATATATGACGCCTCCATAAAGTGCAACTCTGCATCGGAATATTTTTTCAACTTCTGGCATATACTACCCAACAGCAGTTCTGTGTCATAGCCTGAAAGCTGCTCAGAACTCTTCCCGGCATTGACCAGAGCGGCAGCATAATCACCGGCAAAGTAGTTTACCACAGCCCTGCTGTACTGATAGCGCGGATTATCACCCAAAACTCTGTCTGTGAGCGGAACAATATCACGCTTTATGTCCAACGCATAATCAGTATCGGCATTCAGCCTGTCCGTCATCTCTTTCCACATTACCTGTGACCTGTAGTAAGGCCAAAGTGCCAAAAGAACGGCAAGAGATACAAAGAGTGTTATTGCCGATGCTATTTTCCTGTAAATTAAAGGCTTATTCTGCAACCATATAATCAGTCCAGGTACAACACAGCAACCCAACGCTACCGTTGTCATTGGATACCGGAAAGGATATGAAAACAGTGAAAGTACACATAAAGAACATATCTCCATAAGCAGGAATATCTTGGTACGCCCCATTTTCCTAGATGCACGCACTACAGCAAGGGCTATCAATCCTATAGCCACAGACAATCCAGTCAGCCCATAGTTCACTGTCACAAGCATGTATTCTGACAGAGGGTGAGTCACATTATCTGAAAGCATAAGAATACTCTCATTGTCTATGGCCTTCAGATATTCGGCCTGACAAACCATATATCCTCTGCCAAAACCTCCGGTGCCCCAACCAAGTAAAGGATGTTCAGCCACCATACGCATACATGTGTTGATTATCAGCATACGCCCGTTGGTTGATGCAGACTTTAAACTGAACAGATACAGAAACCCGCCGGCAACTGTAACCATAAGCAGGGACAAAGCAACCACCCATGCAGGTTTTATCCTTTTAACCCTGAGTACAGACAGACACCACACAGCGGCCGTAGCCAGCAGGGTAACCAGCCCGGCACGGGATTGTATAAAAAACAGCACAGATGCATCTATTATAAAGACTGCCGCAACAAGTTTAGTCCTTAACCTGTTGCCTACTGCTGTGATTACAAATGGGAAAGATACGCAAAACAGCGCGGCTACACCAGCCGGATTGTCAAAATCCGCTACAGCACGGAATGGAGTATCGTTGCTAGCTAAACCTATTATTTGCAATACACAATGTGCCGATACAGCCATATTGGCCACCACCATACAGAATGAGCAAGTCTGGACTACAGGAGTAATCCTATATCCAGACTTGAACAGACTTGTTGCTGATATTATAGTACCGCTAATGGCAACTATAGCAATTGTCCCTATCCATTTACCGGTTACCTGCCATTCAGGAATGTTGCGCACAAGTGAGAATGAGGCCGCTAAACATACAGCACTTAATAAAACATAATATGCATCTTTTTTGGGGGGCCTGGGTACAATGCTCATATAGTTTAGCACATACAGCATTACATGTTGGGGTCCCAGACGGGGCGGATTTTACATGAACGCTCACGATTAGATTCCCTGATGGTTATTTCGCCTTTATCGACCTTTACGGAAGTAGATATCCACTCTTTTGCTACATAGTTGAAAGTATAGACATGTAAACCGTCATCACACAGGGTGCCTGTCCAAAAGCTATATCCATCCTGAAGCATAATCTTGGATTTGTTAGGACCTACTATATTACCTGCATACCATGTGTCATTTGCATATATTTGTGAATCGTCAATCCAGATGGCAGCAGATAATTCAGCAAGACTCTTTGTGTTACAGTTATTGATAAGCTCTTCTACGTCTTCCTTCCTTGGCAAACGCCAATTACCTCCCAGCATAACATGAGCCATATCATATTCCGTTCCGCATATATCAGAACCTATATTGACATAACTGCCGGTGGATGCATTCCAATACTCGTATTCATTCAAATCGATTGCATATCTACCTACCAAAGTTGATGAGCCCCAATAGAAATACATGTCATCTGTTCTATAATCTACATTAAATGCAGATTCCCCTAAATCACAGTTTGCCCACTTAATCCCGCTGGGCAGGCCAAGATCCACTGCCATGTTCTCAGAACGCAATGTGGAGAAACTCTTTTCAGGCCCAAAGAGATACCTTTCCATTCCATCGGCGGCTTCATACTTTACAAATACACGACAATAATAAGTCATGTCAGGCCTGATGCCAAAAGTTACAGTTCGGAATGTGGGATTTGTTGAGTTGTATTGTTCCTGAATTTCAGTAATACTTGTAGCTGATTGGATATCACAGCCGGCTGTCTCCGATATGACTATTCCTCTTGTGCAACTTGAGGCATCCGTAGCATTCATTTTGACACTGCTACGCACCTTTGCGTCAATGTAATGGATGTCTTCTATCCACAAATCACTGAATTCAGGATTGAAACGTTCTGTAGTAAAGGTTGCTGCGGAACTAATCTTACGCTTGCCGTCCTGTCCTTGGGAGAACAGGCAGAAACTATACTCTGTCTCAGGGTATAGTCCATTTATATTACTGCTGAACGTTTCACCATTGAATCCGTTCTTGTCCTCATATACTTTGCATTCCTTGGGGTCATTGCCATCCATCCATGATTTGAATACAGCCTCGGTATCGTCCGACTTTACACAATATAGCACACCGTGCCTTCCAAAGGCGATGTCCACTTTTGACAATCCAGAGAACTTACCACTTACCGATGCCGTGAATGCAGTCACATTCACGCCGGTTATCTTTATATCGTCCGAACCCTGAATATCCGTTCCTCCATCGGAGTCATCACCGCATGACACAAACGCGGCAAGAACCAATGCAGGCACTAAACTTGAAATATACTTAACCAAATTCATATAGAGGTTTTTTGTTATGGAAATAATATTTAATCATTTTTTGGGCCTTTTTATAATGCCATTCGTTGGAGAAACCATTTTAACTGTACTTACTAATCGACCTTCTCCCTCTGAAAATCTACTTGCAAAAACTCTTGGTGGTTCAGAAATAAGGAAAGCTGTATGATCCCCAAATTGATTAAGATTTAAGCCACCTTGAGGTCCTGCCCAAATAGCATATGTAAAGTTATATGTACTTGACCCACTAACACTATAATCTCTTGTTTCATAAAACACATCACTATCATCATCTGATAAGATATATGAAATAGGTGTCATTTGTACATGACTAACTGTAAATGTAGAATAAACATTATAATATATATAGTAATCATCTTCATAATCATAATATAGATTTCTGTCCCATGTGCCGCGTACTGTCCAATTAATACCAGATTTTGCGAGGATTGAGTTTCCAATTTGATATACAACACAGTCTGACCCACTATCAGCCACACCGCTTTCTGTTTCTGTAATAACTATGGTTCTAGAAAAACTCTCCCTTTCATATCTTGAGATTGTTGACATATTAAATAACATATTGTCATATTCTAGTTCTCCAGTTCTTGTATTAAAGAATGCCAAAGAATTATATGTTTTGTTTTCACATAACCATGTTAGTTCCACTACCTCATAATCTTCTGAGTTCTCAATTAATCTGTTTATGTTTTTCACTACACTTGTAGTATCAAAACTATACATGTCAGAATTTTTGACCAACTCATTATAAGTTATGACTGTAAAAACAGAATCATTTTTTGAGTAAACAGGAAATGAACCATATTGGTCTCCAAAAAACAGTTCCCTGTCCACACTAATATCTTTAAGAAATTTTATTGTCGTTATTTTAATACCACGATTTTCAAACAATTGGTCATTGTCTGTTATTATCTCATCGAGTGATGTCTTCCAGTTACAATTGTCATCGAACGAAGGGAAGAAGTCATTGTCGTTAGCACAAGATGCAGAAAGCATAGCGGCAATAATTAAAGTTAAGTTTTTAATTTTCATAAATTTATATTTTAGTACATTATATTGTTACTATCTCTGTCACCACCATTCTATGACACTATCCTTTATCCGGAAAGGACGTTCATCCCAACCACGTGTTACGTCATGTAGCCACATAAGTGCACCATTGGGCACCCCATCATAATGCAACAAATTGTCTGTAGCTTTTGTGATACTATGTGTGACCCAGAAATATCCGTCCCAATATTTAAGTTCATACACATCTCCAGGATGAATGTCATTATCATCACTTCTTGGAATGATCCTAACATACTTTATTTCCAATGGCTGGTTAAAATCTAGACCTACCCAACTCCCATCAGCATCACCTGTCTCAAAATTGCTGAGCCAATCGCCATCAAACGCTTTCCATGCATTTTTCGTATCCACGCCGTCCTGACATATTGGTGTACCTTTAAGCATAACTGTATCAGCATCAAAGAATGCCAGTTCGGCTATGCTGCCGTATGAGCCGTCGGGTGACAGGTAACGCCAATAGCGAAACTTGCTGTTCTGTGATAAGGCTATTTTATCTGGGATATTAAGTGAATCAATTTTATATAGAGTGACTGCATCACTGAAATCCGGACGATTTGAAGCTTGTATGCTGCCGCCTAATATGCGTTTACGCATAGCTACTACGTTCTCTGAAGAATAATATTTGCGGTGAATATCAACACTTCCTGTAGTTTTGTAGTCGGAACGTATATACTCAATATTACCATCCTTGTGAATAATAAAAGGCCAGGAGAGTGGAACAAGATTCTCCCCGTCATAACCTAAAGCTATATAAAGGATGTTTCGTCCCATTTTCTTGAATGTAACCTTGCCTTTCTTAACATCACCATAATCTATTAATGTCCATTCACTTGAATGTCCATTAAAGGTTGCTATGTAAGCATAGTCCTCCACTATTTTTACATTCTTTCGTATCTCTACAGTAACATCTGTGGTGTTAAAGTAGCGGTCAGTAACATCGTGAGAGAATAAGTTGAACGGATACTTATATACAGAATTGTTATGGTATGGCACGCGCTCCCTGTTTATTGCGTATTGCTGCCTATAAACCTTTGGTATTCGCTGATGCGGAAAGAAAGGGCTTCCAGGTACAGATGATATATCCCACTCTGAACGCATTTCTTCGCCATTATCATTTAACAATGTGTACCATGTATGTCCTGCACGATAACGCCCCCATGATGGTGTTTCCTCTATTATTACAGGTATGCCGTAACTACGGAATGTAAGCACTCCCAGATTTACATAATCAGAACATGAGCCGAATGTCATGTGTGCTAGTGTTGACGCACTTCGCATGGGATAACCTGAACGATTGTACATACCCACAGGCTTTACCCTCCATGCTATCTCGCTACGAATGGTGTTTACTGCGCGGAATGGAGAGTCATAACTTTCATCATCGTAATCCATGTGCGCCACGTTCCACCAGAATGTCTGCCGCATGGTGTCACGCCAGCAGTCAAGGCTTTGCAGTTCAACGCACTTGTATGGAAGTATCCACTCACAGAATTCGTCAAAGGTTACATGCTGCGCCCAACGTTCATTACGCCACACATCAAAAGCCTTGTCTATATTCTGTATCAGGTAATCGGCCGTTATTATCCTTGCATCCTGGATAATATCCTGATCAAGCCCAAAGAAACGGTTATCGGACAGATACAGCAGTGAGTCCCTCTGTTCCTTTGGAGTAAGGCCTGATTTAGTCAGTTGCAGAGCTATCTCATAATATTCATCTATTTCTCTTGTCCTCTTGTAAGAGTAATGGCCTGGCATATTCTCTATAAGGAAACGTGCTGCCGCAAGTTTTTCGGGGTCATCCTTGTAGTGGTTCATCACTTTCTCTAGTTCACCCCTGTTAGGACCGGCCACCTTATATGCATACTCAAGCGCATCATACTTATGTGAGCATGATGCGACAAGAGTTGCCACCACTAATGAGATTATAATTCCTGTTGCTATAGAACGGGAATGAAGTTTCATGGCTATTCTTCTATATTTATAAATAGGTAGAAACTCCGGTTACTCAATCTCAAAATGTCCGTACCACCAGTATCCCATTGCGTAAATGTGCAATGTGTAGCAGCCAGGTGCCAGCGATGTCAGGTCCGCCTGCGCGCTGTATGCGGGTATGTACGTTTGGTTGAATACTGCCAGGTTAGCTGAATTCTTGACCACAATCTGTGAAGCTGTCAGATCGCTGAACGATACGGTTATCACTTGGTCATCGATTGATGCCGTAATGGTTGAAGTATCAACACTACGTGCACCAGTGTGATGATCATCTTTCTCTATAACAATATCTCTTCCTTGCACTGATAGTGGAAGTAAAAATAATGCTGATAGAATAAATGAATAAATAGTCCTTTTGTTAAACATAATGATTGTTAATTTTTTTTGACGTGACAAATCTATAGCGAGATGATAGATGATTGCAAACGTTTTGCGTTTCAAAAGTGTTTTAATATCGTTTCAAAAGTGTTTTAATTTTGCCGTAAGTGATAGTGTTTCAGTATTTCTGCTATATCACCTGGATGAGTTTTGACCTTTGGCCCAAGATAGGCTGCGCCTCGGAAATAAAAATAAGCCAGCTTATTTTATATTTCTCTCGGCTTGCACTATCTTTGCCATAGTAATCAATGATTGAGATGATTGCATTTCCAAACGCAAAGATTAATATAGGGCTTAATGTGGTGGCAAAGAGACCAGATGGATACCACGACATTGAGACTGTGTTCTATCCGGTGCTGCTGCAGGATGCGCTGGAGATTAAACCCATGCGCCCGCTTGATCCGGCACAGTTGCGTAAGCGTTTGGAGGCCGGACTGCTGGTTCAGCCCGATGACGTTTTCATGCCTTACCGCCTATTCCCCAAGAAAGAGGATATACCATGCTGCTCACTTGAGATGACGGGCAATGAGTTTCCATTCAAGGCTGCCGACAACCTTGTGGTCAAGGCTTATCTGCTGCTGCAGCAGGATTTTGACCTGCCGTCAATAGACATAAAGCTGCACAAACATATCCCTTCAGGCGCCGGTCTGGGCGGAGGGTCATCGGACTGCGCGTTCATGATAAGCCTTCTGAACCGTCGGTTCAACCTCCGTATGCGTGATGGCATGATGGAACGCTACGCTGCAAAGCTGGGTTCTGACTGTGCCTTTTTCATTACAAATACCCCGTCGCTGGCTACGGGCAGGGGCGAAATTCTCAATCCCATAAGCCTGTCACTCAAGGGGTACACAATCCTTCTGGTAAAGCCCGAAGTGTCGGTAAGTACGGCCGAAGCATATGCTTCACTTACTCCAAAACGTCCCGAGATTCCGCTTGAGGAGGCAATCAAGCGCCCGGTGTCTGAGTGGAAAAATTGTGTTTTCAATGATTTTGAGACCACTGTCTTTGCCAAGTATCCGCTTCTGGCCGATATCAAGCAGAAACTCTACTCAATGGGCGCTGTTTACGCCTCAATGTCCGGCTCAGGTTCTACTGTGTACGGCCTGTTCCGTGAGCCTTTGGACAATCCCGCCGACCTGTTCGCCGACATGTTCGTCTGCCAGCGCGAGATGGCATGAGCTGTTAATAGTGAGTTGAAAAGTAAAGGTGGCGGTTTGCCTGATGCTGATGGCAAACCGCTAATTTTGTGTCTGCAATAAACAACGATATGGCAGATTCCAGAACAAGAACCCGCAGCACGCGCACCAACACCGACGGCATTGTACTAAATCACCTTCAGCCTCAGGCTCTGGAGCTTGAGGAGGCCGTGATTGGCGCATTGATGATTGAGCAGGATGCGTATTCGCTGGTGAGCGAGATATTGCCAATCTGTCACTTGGCCAGCGTCCCATAGATATCCTTACGGTGACAGAACAACTTAAGAGCAACGGCACTCTTGAGGAGGCCGGAGGTGCTCTTTATGTGACCCAGTTGGCAGGTAAGGTTACTTCATCGGCACATATTGAGTATCACGCCCGTATCATTGCCCAGAAGGCTATGGCACGTGAGCTGATAACATTTACCAGTGAGATTCAGACCCAGGCTTTTGATGACACAACTGATATATCCGATCTGCTCGGCGAGGCAGAGAACAAACTGTTCCAGATTGCACATCGCAATGTCAAGAAGGATTTTGCATCGATAGATACAGTGCTTCAGGAGTCAATGGAGCGAATCAGGCTGGCATCAAAACGCTCTGAAGGCATGAGCGGTTTGGCCAGTGGTTTCTATCAACTGGATAATATCACATCGGGTTGGCAGAAATCGGACCTCATAATTCTTGCTGCCCGCCCGGCTATGGGAAAGACGGCTTTTGCACTCTCCATGGCCAAGAATATTGCAGTAAACAACGAGCATCCGGTGGCATTGTTCTCTCTTGAGATGAGTAACGTGCAACTTGTGAACCGTCTGATATCGAGTGTGTGTGAGATTCCCGGAACCAAACTGCGTGACGGACGTCTGGCTCCGTATGAATGGCAGGTTCTGGACAGTAAGATCAATGCCCTGCAGAGTGCACCTATTTATCTTGATGATACGCCTTCGTTGTCCATTACAGAATTCCGGACCAAGGCAATACGCCTTAAGCAGGAGCATCAGGTGGAACTTATCATAATAGACTATCTACAGTTGATGAATGCCAGCGGAATCCGGTTCGGAAACCGCCAGGAGGAGATAAGTACCATATCGCGTAACCTTAAAGGTATAGCAAAGGAACTGGATATACCCATAATTGCGCTTTCACAGCTGAACCGTGGCGTAGAGGGGCGTGAAGGATATGACGGAAAACGTCCTCAACTGTCCGATCTGCGTGAATCGGGTGCAATAGAGCAGGATGCCGATATCGTATGTTTCATACACCGTCCGGAGTATTACAAGATTTACGAGGATAATAACCACAATGACCTGCATGGCATTGCCGAGATCATTATCGCCAAGCACCGTAACGGCGGAGTGGGCGATGTACGCCTGTCATTCCGCAGCGACCTGGCCCTGTTTGACAATATAGTTGCAGGCGAATCCGCACAAACCGGCCGCAAGGCTCGCGCCAAAATGAATGACGAGCCCATACCGGCCGATCCCCTTGATTCCGCCCCCGACATGGGTGATGCTCCGTTTTGAATTGAGAATTGAGAATTGAGAATTACAAGCACCTGCGTAATATGATACGCACCGGATGGCTAATTCTCAATTCTCAATTCTCAATTCTCAATTATAATTAGTACCTTTGCAGTTTGAAAAAGAAACAGGTGATTTTATGAACGTTTCATATAAGTGGCTCAAGGAGTATGTTGACTTTGATCTGACGCCAGATGAGGTGGCTGCGGCCCTTACATCGGTAGGTCTCGAGGTCAATGGAGTAGAGGAGGTTCAGTCTGTAAAGGGCGGACTCAAGGATATAGTTGTAGGTGAGGTCCTCACATGCGTGGAGCATCCCAATTCGGACCATCTGCATGTTACCACTGTCAATCAGGGCAGCGGCGATCCCGTGCAGATAGTATGCGGCGCACCCAACGTGGCTGCCGGCCAGAAGGTCGTAGTCGCTACCATCGGCGCCAAGATATATGAGGGTGATGAGAACTTTACCATCAAGCCTTCAAAACTGCGCGGCGTAGAGTCATTCGGTATGCTCTGCTCCGAGAAGGAACTGGGTCTGGGTAATGACCACTCCGGTATCATGGTACTCCCGGCCGATGCCGTACCAGGCACTCCCGCTGCCGAGTATTTCCACCTGGAGTCAGACTTTGTGATAGAGGTGGATATCACTCCCAACCACAGTGACGCATGCTCACACTGGGGTGTGGCCCGTGATTTCTACGCATGGCTGCTCCAGAACGGCTACAAGACCTCTCTGCACCGTCCTGACTGCGACGGATTCAAGGTTGATAACCATGACCTGCAGATTGATATTGACGTTCAGAACACCGAGGCGTGCCCGCGTTATGCAGGCGTAAGCATCAAGGGTGTGACAGTAAAGGAGAGTCCCGACTGGCTCAAGAACAAGCTCTCCACCATAGGTCTGCACCCCATCAACAATATTGTAGATATCACAAACTACATACTTTTTGCATACGGTCAGCCGCTGCACAGCTTTGACGCCGATAAGATCAAGGGCGGCAAGGTGGTTGTAAAGACCATGCCCGAGGGCACTCCGTTCGTAACTCTGGACGGTGTGGAGCGCAAGCTCTCGGAGCGTGACCTTATGATATGCAATACAGAGGAGCCCATGTGCATGGGCGGCGTGTTCGGCGGTCTGGATTCGGGTATATCGGACTCAACCGTTAATGTGTTCCTGGAGAGCGCATATTTCCATCCTACATGGATCCGCAAGAGCGCACGCCGTCATCAGCTCAGCACCGATGCATCGTTCCGCTTTGAGCGCGGTATTGACCCCAACGGCACTCTGTATGCACTCAAGCAGGCTGCAATGCTGGTCAAGGAACTTGCCGGCGGTACCATATCAATGGAGATAAAGGATGTGAATCCGGTTCCCGCTCAGGATTTCAAGGTTGACTTTAGCTTTGAGTATGCAGACAGCCTGATCGGCAAGAAACTGGACCGTCAGGTTATGAAGAGCATAGTAGAGAACCTGGGCATAAAGGTTGATGCCTTTGATGCCGATGGCATGAAACTCTCCGTTCCACCTTTCCGCGTGGATGTACAGCGTCCCTGCGATGTTGTGGAGGAGATTCTGCGCATTTACGGCTACAACAATATTGATTTTGACAAGTCTGTAAAGTCAAGCCTTACCGTTCAGGGTGAGGTGGACCGCTCGCACAAGTTGCAGGATCTGGTATCGGAACAGCTTGTAGGTCAGGGATTCAACGAGATACTGAATAACTCGCTTACCCGTGCCGCTTACTATGACGGTATGGACTGTTGCCCGGCCGACAGGCTTGTTCGCCTTATGAATCCGCTCAGCGCCGATCTTAACGTGCTGCGTGAAAGTCTGCTGTTTGGCGGTCTGGAGAGCCTCTCTCACAATATCCGCCGTCAGAGTTCGGACCTTAGGTTCTTTGAGTTTGGCAAGTGCTACTGGTTTGATGCCGCCAAGCGTGAGCAGCTGCGTCAGCCTGCCGATGACGGCAAGGGGCAGAATCCTCTGCGTGCCTACAGTGAGGGTTATCGTCTGGGTCTGTGGATTACCGGTAAGCGTGTATCGGGCTCATGGGCTCATGCCGATGAGGAGAGCTCAATATATGAGATAAAGGCTCACGTACAGAATATATTCAAGCGCGTTGGTCTGGCCCAGAGCGCCATTCAGATTGAGGAGTTTGAGAATTCCATATTCAGTACCGCCCTGCGCTACAAACTGCGTTCCGGCAAGACGGTCGCAGAACTTGGCGTGGTAAGCCGTGCAATGCTCAAGCTTACTGATGTGGAGCAGCCGGTTTATTATGCCGATATCAATTGGGACGAGCTTCTAAAGGCTACCCGTAAGAATAAGGTAAGTTTTGCCGAGCTGCCCAAGTATCCGGCCGTACGCCGTGACCTGGCTCTGCTGGTTGACAAGAGCGTCAAGTTTGCGGATATAGAGCGTCTGGCTTATCAGATTGAAAACAAGATTCTTAAGGAGGTTGCCCTGTTTGACGTATATGAGGGCAAGAACCTTGAGGCGGGCAAGAAGAGCTACGCCGTAAGTTTCCTGTTGCAGGATGAGAATCAGACTCTTAATGACGCCCGCATAGACAAGGTCATGAACAATATGATCAATGCCATGCAGAGCAAACTTGATGCCAAACTCAGATAATAACAAATAAATAACATACACTATGGGAAGAGCATTTGAATTCAGAAAGGCCCGCAAGCTGAAACGCTGGGGCAACATGGCTAAGACATTTACCCGCTTAGGCAAACAGATTGCCATTGCTGTCAAGGCTGGCGGTCCGGATCCGGACAACAACTCTACACTGCGTGCTATCATAGCTACCGCAAAGCATGAGAACATGCCTAAGGACAATATTGAGCGCGCTATCAAGAACGCGATGGGTAAGGACCAGAAGGACTACAAGGAGATGAACTATGAGGGTTACGGCCCCCACGGAATCGCCATCTACGTTGAGACCCTGACCGATAACACCACCCGTACCGTTGCCAACGTACGTTCAGTGTTCACCAAGTTCGGCGGCACACTCCCTCTATGGTGATCCCAAGTCATACGCCGCCATCCAGAAGTGGTTTGAGGAGAACGGCTATGAGGTTAAGGCTGCCGAGTTTACCCGCATCCCCAATGACCTGAAGGACGTAACCCCCGAGCAGCGTGAGACCATTGACAAGATCGTGGAGCGCCTTGATGAGGATGATGACGTTCAGAACGTCTATACCAACATGAAACCTCTGGACGAGGAGTAATATATCGTAGTAATAATAAAGGGACAGATTCCATCAGTGGGGTCTGTCCCTTTGGATATAATATAAGTATGAAAACAATCGATGCCAAAGAGGTAAAAGACCAGGTTGTCAAGTGGATCAGAGACTGGTTTGAAATTAACGGTAAGGGCTGTAATGCCGTAATCGGTATATCGGGCGGCAAGGACAGCAGTGTGGTTGCAGCCTTGTGCGTTGAGGCGCTGGGTGTTGACCGCGTGATAGGCGTGACCATGCCCAACGGCGTTCAGAAGGATATATCGGACAGTATGAAACTGATAAACCATCTGGGAATCCGCCACTACAATGTGAATATTGCCGATACGTACAACGCGCTCATGAACACAATCGGAGAGCAGTTTGCTCCCGATGGCATAGAGATAAGCCGCCAGACTGTAATCAATATGCCGCCGCGCCTGCGTATGACTACACTATACGCTGTCTCACAGTCTCTGAACGGCCGCGTGGCCAACACCTGTAACCTGTCTGAGGACTGGGTGGGATATTCGACCCGTTACGGCGATGCTGCCGGCGACTTCTCTCCTCTGGGAGGTCTTACCGTGGCCGAGGTCAAGGCTGTCGGCCGTGAAATGGGATTGCCTGCAGACTTGGTGGATAAGACCCCGTCAGACGGACTGAGCGGCAAGAGCGATGAGGATAACCTGGGCTTTACATATGCCGTCCTGGACCGATATATCCGTACAGGCGTTTGCGAGGATCCCAAGACAAAAGCTGCAATCGATGATAAACATGCAAAGAATCTTTTCAAATTGCAGCCTATACCTCATTTTGATTATAACGCCGAATAATGCGGGTCAATATTGCAATTATACGTTAAATATACAGAAATCAGGTGGTTGTGTGTAAAAAAGTGGGCTGTTTTAGAATAATGTATTGCAAAAATATGTAATTTCGCGGCGATTTTAAAAAACACATAAAAACACTTTGAAAATGAACGAAATGGT